>JAMJFV010000117.1:4976-6058 GCA_023544495.1 ANME-2 cluster archaeon | reverse complement strand
TATTGGCCAAGCAGATTGAAGTACTTAGATTGGCTGGAGTGCCACTTGAAGCATATTCCCAGAATGAATAACAAGGGTAGAAATAAATTCAGAGTTTAGCAATGTTAAAGTTGTGGAAAATAGGTTTAAGAGATTCTTTATGGAATAAATGTTAATCTGACTAAGTCAAGTTAATATATCAATGAATATGTTCAGGTTGTGCCGCCACTTCCACCTTTACCATTGCTGGTATCTGCTTCATGTAATTATCTCCAATCGTATGTCATCAATAAAATATGTATCTCCTGCCGCAAATGGTACAAACCAGAACTGTAAACGTCCATCATTTACTGTACCTGTGAAACCTTTTGTGGTAAATTCAGTTGTGAAGGTCTGCCAGTTCTTACCGAGATTCGCGGTAAATTCCGGTGCATAGTCAGTATATGGCGAAACATGTTTAAACAATCTCACGGTCATGTCATGTCCAGTCGTTGAATATGCCGCAAAACTTAAACGATAGCGGGTATCTGGTTCCAGTGATACCCCTGTCTGATATAACTGGATGTTCGTACCCCCCTTCTTCAAAGCAAGTTTGGCAGAATTGCTTCCATCAAAACCAGGAGATACGATACTGAAGGTCCCTTTCCCACTTGAATAGAATATCCATGGATATGTTTCCGATTCAAATCCCGGGTTCTGGATTATATTATATGAAGTCGGTACAACATCCGTGGTGAACTGCCATGTATGCTCAGCTTGTATATTATTGTCTGCTATATCCACAGCACCTGTGCCAATGTTAACAGTATAGGTTGTTTCAAATGCAAGGTTAGAATTTGGTAAATAGGTCATCGTGTTACCGTTCCAGCTAAAGGTTCCCTTCGTTACAGGAGATATCGAGAAGGCGGACTCGACTGATGTCTGGTCCATAGGTTCACTGAATGTGACATTTATTCGCCTGGATACCGGGATATATGTTCCTGCGGGCTCATTTTTGGTAACTGTGGGATGCGTGGTATCTGCTCCATTAATCATTTCCAATCGTATATCATCAATGTAGTAGGTGTCTCCAGATGCCGCAAATGGTGCAAGCCAGAACTGCA
>JAMJFV010000117.1:0-4876 GCA_023544495.1 ANME-2 cluster archaeon | reverse complement strand
CTGGGTTCTTGATAGACGATAGAACTGGTGACGGTGCTGGAATTGGTGCAGGTGCCTGTACAGGTGTGGTAATGGTGTATGTTGCTGTAGCTATGCCGCTAGGTGGTAATCCTGATTTCCATGCTATGGCTTTTAAGGTGGTAGTTGAGGAAATAACGATCGGTGTTGAGTATATTGAAGAGGTTTCGGTTGGTGTGGTGCCATCTATAGTATAGCGAATTGTTGCGTCTGTGGTACTAGTTAAGATAGAAATACTTTGAGAGTCTGGATAAGTACCGGAAGGTATGGAAAATGTGGGGGTGGTCAGTGTTGTTCTTTGCCCCATAATATCCCTGTAAACATCCATAGGTGTCGTTATATCAGATGGTGTTCCACCGGTTCTATCATAAAGGTATAATGCAATTGCTTCCAAAGTTCCACTTATGGGACTTACAAATACAAAATTTTGGTCATAAATATCGTGAGTATAATATTTTTCAGAACCGTCTGCTGCTCTTACCCTTCCTGATATTCTCCACCTTCCTGGAATTGTTGGGTGGCTAACGGATGTATACGAATCTCCAGCAGACATTGCCTGGTTTGGAGTTTCTTCATAGAAAATATTCTCCGTATTAATTTGTGCAAAATAGATCCTTTCATTCGATGTTCCTGGTCGCATATGTGCTCTCATAGAACCTAATCTCATTATGTTATTTTCCTTGTACACTTCTATTAAAGGTTTGGCCGATGTCCAATCATCATATATTATCATGTAGTCAAGAAACCAACCACCGATATTGATTTCTTGAACCATCATGTTTTCATATTGTTCGTCCGGATAAAACCAGATATGTTTTCCTTCTGGAATATTTGAATAATTTTTAGGATCTACCACAAAATCAGTACCAGTTCCATTTTTAACTGGTGCTACTGCAAAACGATTCGGAGAACTGTGAAATCCAGCCAGAAAGTCATGATCTGTCGTGGGTTTTGCTTCGATATAATGTGAATCCTCTTTTATTCGGTATTGAATAACATTTATGCCAGGAGTATAACCCGAATCTACTATTACAATTGATTCTTCTGGCGTATTCTTTGTAATAATAACCGACTTTTTATAGAAATTCCATTTATTTATACCATCTATCGTAGTTTTTATGTACATTTCTCCAACTGGTGCGGGACTCCCGCTCATATTTGCATACATGAAGGGAGAATCAAAACCAGAATCATGTATAAAAAACCAAAAGTTTCCATTTTCAATGACCTGGTTGCCAATAAAATGATAATTTAATGTACCATATGGTACTTGTACCCAATTTTCTTTATTTGCCCAGGCATAAGAACTATCGAATGCATAAAATTTATGACCAGTATCCTTTACGATAGTATCCCAGATTTTTACAGAACTTGCTTCAGCAGTCTGTCCACTGATTAATATCAAAGCTAATATTATAAATATGAATCGTTTTTTAGAATTCAATTCTTTCCCTCGCTACGTAAGAAAGTTCATTGACCATGCATATAAGATTCGTGACCATGATTACTAAAAATATGTCCATAAAATAACCAGAGATAACGCTTGATCCTGAGGTGGTTGAAATCAATCAATAAAGCCTTTGAACGCTTCAAGTTCTGGATCAGGAATGTTTAATCACTGGAATATACCATGGAGCAATGTATGGTCACAGTCCTTATGATTTCCGGGTCTCCTTCTGCAACGATATGCCTCGAACGTTTGGCAATAAGGGTGGGATGCACACTATTGACGGGAAAGTTGGGACTGAAGTAATACATTAAGTCTGGCAAAAATGAAAAGCCAGACCCCGGCCAGATACAAGGGTATATCTGAAAAACGTTACCATACCCAAAGGTTTATCTTAAATAATTACTTAGGAAGGGATGCTAAACCCAATGTGGGCCTGTGGTCTAGCTGGTTATGACGTCGCCTTGACATGGCGGAGGTCCGGAGTTCGAATCTCCGCGGGCCCACCTAACCCCACGTTCGTATCTCTTTTTTGAGTGGTTACTTTCACCTTGCTCTCAGAATGCTTAAGAGATCAGAAGGAGAGTGAGATACGATGTTGTACGACCATGAAAAAGCTCTCAAATCAACTGAAGAAAGGATATCGCGAGATATCCCTCAACCCAACCAGGATCTGATACTGGATTATGAAAGCCACTGTTTTGCCCAGGGTCTCAAGATTGCCTGGATATTGAAGCAATTAGTTGAGCTCAAAATAATTGCCGAAATGCTTGATAAGGATTTTAGAGACGGCGATACAAGGGATATAACCAGACTTGTGGAGTGTATTGAGCGCATGGACAGTTCTGATCGAACCAAGAGGGAATATAAAGGCGTGGTCAGGAGATTTTACAGATGGCTGGAGAAATATGATCTCGTAAACTGGATGAAAATTCCCACCTGAAAAGACTCAAGAAAGCTTCCTGAAGATCTGTTGAGCGAGGAGAGATCGAGAATATGATCAATATCTGCGAACATCCCAGTGAAGAAATTCAAGGCAGAGATCAAATTGAGGACACGACGGCAGCAGCCGAGAAACCTTGAATTAGTGATAGCATCCATCAACCCTGTAATTCGAGGTTGGGGGTACTATTTCAAGAATGGTACGGTGAAGAAGTTGTTTCAAGAACTGGACGGATATATCAGGGGACGGCTCAGGAGCTTTAAAGCCAGGAGGCGTACCTGGCAGATTATTCTGTATACACTTCCTAAACCTGAACTTGAGAAAATTGGATTGATTTCGCTTTCTTTGTTGTGATTTTACTTCCTGTAAAGGGACAGTTCAAACGAAAGCCGCTTACATCTAATGTTTTTGCATTACATATATCAGGTCCACCCAGGTGGATATGCGAATCTATGATCATGTTTTCACCTTTTATTAAATAAAGACGGGGAGAGCTAAATACTCTCTCTATTTTCCAGGTCTTTTAGTAAGCAGTAAGATCACTCCAATAACAACAAATATACCTGTCACTGCACCAAAGGCTGGTGCTTTATTGGAGGTATCGGCTTTAGGCGTATTTCTTAATTCTTCAGCCATGTGGTCGATCTCTACCCTGTCCTGCAGCATTTCATAGAACCCATGCCACTGTACATAATCAGGCCCCATCATGAAAGCTCCGAACCGGGCTCGACGTCCTTCATGATGCCACATCTCGTAGATCTTGAATTCAATAGGTTCGTCAAAGCTTGCCCTTGTCAACAGCTCATCCTCGTAGAGGGCATCCACTATTGTTTTAGCACTGGAATACTGTTTATCATAGAGTTCAACCACAATATCTGCCTGTTCATAATAATTTTTAGTCCAGGTACTGGAATGACACTGTTTGCATACGCTCATCATTCGGTTACGCTTTTCCTGCCAGGTGGAACCATCGCTGATGGACACACCCAGGTCATTGGCTGTGTTGTCTGTGTGACGCGTTACTGCTGATTCCAGCTCCCAGCTGAGTCTTGAGCTTACATCATGGGAGGCAGGAACTCCTGGAGCCGCTGACATGTGGCACCCGGAGCACGTAGGTGCCCTGTAATCTACTCCGGCTTTCCATTCCGTTTCATCCCAATTCCAGGAGTCCCCCTCAGCTGAATAGATATTTCCGTGTTTTGATTCCATGTAGATCTCTATCTGGGGGTGGTCAGGTCCCATATGACACTGTCCGCATGTCTCAGGATGCCTTGCTTCCGAAATAGAAAAGGAATGCCTGGTATGACACGCTGCACAGGTCCCTATGCTTCCATCGGGATTGATCCTGCCAATCCCGTTATTGGGCCAGACAGTAAAATCGTTCGTGGATTTACCTGACATGTTGGTCCCATGACATGATTGGCATCCTCTCAATGTTGCAGCATGAGTGATCTCCTCCCCTTCGTTAATAATATATCCGCCTTCAAGCTGGCTTTCCAGGTAGGGGAGTTTCTGATTGTCGAACAGGAATTCATAATATATTGCTCCCAGTGAATGCAAACTCTGCTGGAACTCCTGGACTTGTTTCTCATGACACTCTGAACAATCTTTCGGAGAAACCAAAGGTGATATAATGAATCCATTGTGATTCAATGCATCCGGGTCAGAGGCGTCTGCTTCATGGCAGTTTCTACATGTGACACCCTCTTGTGCATGTTTGCTTTCTTCCCAGTCCTGGATGAGGCCAGGCATTACCTTCACAGCATTATGACACTCGAGACATTCATCAGTCTGTGCAGAACCAGTGGTCAAAAATAACATTACCACAATAAGTCCATAACAAAGTACATTTAAGATGTTATCATTTCCAGTCATATTAGTATACCTCCATGCTTTCAAATAGATATGGTCCGGAGTAATCCATATTACCACTCCCATGCAGTCTTTGTTATAATATATTAAATATTTTCGCATACTATCAACATAATAATGATAAATTATGATGAATAATGAGGGATGACTGAGACGGATATTTAGTACAACTCTCTAAATGGTCGAACCCTATCCGGATTGGTCATTGTCAATGTCGGTCTGATTTCCGGCTCAAGATAAGGGTAATCCTACCGATTTATTGAAACCATATCTCTTTGATAAGAACCAAAACCTTTCTCGAGGTTCATATGGTGAGTGCACTACCTCTCGGTGAGCCCCACAATCAGAACCCTGTTACTACAAAGCACAGGTAAAGAGGGACAGCTACTCGGGCCAGTAGCGGGCAGCACACGTACGCAGCCCTTCGGGCTCCATATGTGGACTGCTTTTTTATTCAGGATTGCATATTCTTTTGTAATCGTTAAGTTTTAATATCCTGTAGACATTATGAAGTGAGTTACTATTATAACCAGTAACGGGGCTGTGGCCTAGTCCGGAATGGCGACGGGCTCCAGCGGATAAAATGATGAGCAACG
>JAMJFV010000116.1 GCA_023544495.1 ANME-2 cluster archaeon | reverse complement strand
GAAATAAAGTTCTTTAGGCATATGCTGCTGGTGGCATTCTGTACAATTATGAAGTAATTCTTCCTCATGGAACATTTCTTCATGACAGTCAAGGCAATCCGGAATGTACTTGTGGTTGGTATGGCACGTGTAACAGCTGTCAGCACGCGTGGAATGTTTATCTCCTAATGTCTTTAAAGTGTTATATTCCTCACGGTGGCATTTTGCACAGCCTCTGTCAGTTACAAGCGAATGACTCTTGTGACATTCATTACAGGGCCTGTCACCGGTCTCAATACCCCCGGCTATGTGATAATGGTTTTGATGGCATAGGTCGCAATCTGAAAAGATTGGTTTATTTCCAAACGTATGGCATCTGTCACATTCCTCCGGCACCATTTCTGCATGAACACTCAGGCCGCTCCGGGCATCTGGATGGCATTCTATACATTCCTTCTCCAATGGGTCGGCATACTCATGCATAAAAATAACTGATTCTTCTGTGTGACATCCACCGCAATGCTGCATCTCAAGATGAGCATTCAAATGTGTCGGAAGAGTAACATTGTACACTAATAATACAAATGCTGTAAGTGCTAATATGCTGACTACTGTTCTTCTCAATCGCGGTCCCACCAGTATTTGAGAATTATGTACATTACGTATTCAACTAACTGAAAAAATACCCATTAATTGCTTTACACTCTCTATTAAAAGTAGGATATTATTTCATATAAACATTTCGATATGATATGAAAAAAAATAGTCCCGCCTCCCAGATTCGAACCGGGGACATCGCGGTTACTGCGCGGGTACACCCAAAAAGGGTGCATGAACATACTACAGCCGCGCACTCTAGCCAGGCTGAGTTAAGGCGGGACAACGAGATATTATTAAATTTCAGCCATACGACGGCATTCAGGATGTGCTCGATAATACTTATCCTTTTCGTTGAAAGCTGTGGAGTAATGCCATTGAACGATACAAGAGCAAGGATCAGGAATAAAGCGCGATCACTAACGCAATTGAGTGAACTCTGTGTTGAGGTTCTTTACTTTGTACCTCAGGCAGTCTTTAAAATTATTTCCGTTAAAATCACATGGCTGTAAGTCATTTGCAGTACATTTTTGCTGATGGTACATTATACAATTATCTATCATTTAATAAACCACATATTCAATTGATGCCGTAATTTCATATAACTTTTATTGTGCTTTTATAGAATGATGACCTGACCCAGATCGACAAAATAAATCCTTTCAATTCCCGGAAAACATATCATTAAATATTATTTGTTCAAATAATTAGTGGGGAAGGTAAAATGGACCATTTTGAAAGGGAGAGGTTAATAGCGAACAAGGAGATCACCACCATGAGACTGCTGGGTATATCCATATCCATTATGACCATCCTGCTGTCCCTGCTCCTTTCGATATGGCATATCAGTTACAGGGATGTCATAATCCTTGTAAGTATTTTCATTCTTGGATTGACCCTTGTATTATCGTATATTTCCATAGGCACTAAGATCGAGAACAGTGCAGGGGAAATAACATCATTCATCATTATACTGACCACCCTCTCTAATTTGAGCGTACTGCTAACTGCTAGCATAATGGTCTATCTCACCCTGGTCATAATACCTCTCTTTATTGTTGTGCTTTACCTGTTTGAGAACAAGAAACTGCGAAAAATATTTTTCTTGAATATCATAGCAATAATAATCGTGGTCAAGTTGGTACCACTGTACTTTCCTCAATATATTCCACACATTATGGACTATCTTCTCCAGCAATATTTACAGTGACCGGTTCTCATTAGAGAAAAGCGATGGCTGGCCCGATCCAGGGCTTCTTTGTAGATGCATGTGAACAGCGGCAGTACAGTGCAACTATAAACGGCCAAAACAATGATGCAATGGCATCGGAAAGGAAAAATACAGGAACAAGGCAGAGCAATCATGATATCTTTTATGTATATTGCATCCTAAACTAATCTTAATACATGGAGTAGATCTGAAAATGGTAGAACCAGCCAGGCCGCTGACTTTTGTTTCCATTGTGCATTGTGATGATTACGCAAACGTGAAGCAGGCCGTTGCCCGTTCACTGGAATGTATCGGAGGACTGGGCAATATCATACATCCGGGTGATAGGGTGTTGTTGAAGGTCAACCTGTTATCTGCCAGGCCCCCCGGAGACGCTGTGACCACCCATCCATCTGTGGTTTCTGCTGTTATCCAGCTTGTACAGGATACAGGGGGCATTCCCATTGTCGGGGATGGTGCCGGTATGGTACACCCAGGTGCTACGGCCGAGGCCCTGGAAGTCTCAGGGATAAGAAAGGCAGCTGAAGAAATGGGTGCTGAAATTGCTAATTTTGATATATGTGGATACGAGAAGGTCGATGTCCCGAATGGAAGGCAGTTAGATACAATATATGTGGCAAAACCCGTGCTTGATGCCGATGTAATAATAACGCTCCCAAAACTCAAGACCCATGAACTTACCCTGTTCACAGGAGCCATCAAGAACATGTTCGGGACCGTACCCACTAAGATCAGGAAACAAGCGCATGCACTGGGCAAGAATGATATTTTCAGCCAGGCTGTGGTGGATATATTCTCTGTTTGCCCCCCTGCTCTTGCCATCATGGACGGGGTAGTGGGAATGGAAGGAGCCGGGCCATCCCGGGGTAACCCGGTAAAGGTGGGTATGATAATGGCGTCTGAAAACTGCGTGGCACTGGATATGATCGCCTCCATGGTGATAGGGTTTGACCCGGATGACATTGTGACCACCACAGATGCCGCTGCACGGGGTTTTGGGCCAGACACGCCTTACGGGATCATAGTGCACGGTGACCCTGTTGATAAGATACGTGTTAATTTTGAACGACCTGGCCAGGCGCCATATGCTGCTGTGCCAGCATTCCTCATCAGGTATCTTGGCAGGTTCTATTCAATGAAACCCAGGATCGACCAGGATACGTGCCAGGAATGCGGTGCATGTATCCGGAACTGTCCTGCATCTGCCATAGAGCTGCCGTATCCCGTAAAGATCGATGATGAGAAGTGTGTGCTGTGTTATACCTGTTTTGAACTCTGTCCCCACAATTCCATATCCATAAAAAGATCATTGTTGGCACGGATGACAAAGTGACAGTATCGGAGCGTACCATTTAACTCATTTCAATGCTGCACCGGATATGACGGTGCCCGCTCTGGTTTCGCTCGTCCACCCGTTTTTTCACCAGGTCAGCCATCCCGCCGCTGGCAAGTACCAGACAGTTCAGGCCCCGCAGTGCAAAGAGCATGCCCGACTGGATAACATCGACCTCAAAATCCGGACGTATCCCCGCTTTTGCTGCAGTCACCCTGGCAGAAGTACCCATGACACCCACCCTGTCAAAGGTCGCTTTCTCAAACAATGCCCTGATCCCTTCAAGATCCACATTCCTCGAACCGCCTTCGATCACCCTTGGTATCCTGACCACATGTATGCATCCGGTCTCAGACGAAAGTGGACCTCTGACATCCTCGACCATTACTTCATCACCGGCGGCAGCATCGGATAGTGCCCTTCCAGCCGTTTCCTGCACTATATGCGGAACTGCTATTATGGTGCCTTCCCGCATGAACAGTCCAACCTGCTGCCCTTTGCGGATATCACGGTCTGCTACCGCACACCTGACCCCGATATAAGAACACTCCATTGAATCCATGAGGTCAAGGAGTGTCATGGGAACATGCCCTTCGGCAATGCCCCGTGCTTCAAATTCTCTGAAGGTCTCAACAATGGCAGGAAGTTTTAGTTTCGTGTGCTCCATAAGAGCCCGGTCTGAAAAAATGCTGCTTGGGTGACCTGAACGATATATTTTCCCCTCTTTCATGACGTACACAACATCAGCCCAACGGGAAGCCAGGTCCACGTCATGAGTTGAAATGATTATGGTCTTGCCGAGAGTTTTCAGTTCACTGAGCAGTTCCATAATTTCGCCGGCCCCGCCCGGGTCAAGGTTGGACAGGGGCTCGTCAAGGATAATAACATCCGGCTCCATAGCGACCACACCCGCAATTGCAACCTTTTTCTTCTGTCCGCTGCTCAGATGGTGGGGTGGCTTGTTCCTGAGTTGCGTGAGATCTAAGGTTTCAAGAGTGCTATTGACACAGCTTTCGACCTTATCGTTAGTGTATCCCAGGTTGACAGGACCAAAAGCCACATCATGGTATACCGTAGGGGCAAATAACTGGTCATTCGGGTTCTGGAATACGATCCCGATCTCCTTCCTGACCTCATTCAGGGATCTTGAATCATACCTCAACGGTCTGTCATGGAATAATACCATGCCATGCTGGGGTTTCAGGGTACCGTTCAACAGCAGGAACAATGTTGATTTTCCTGAACCGTTCGGGCCAACAAAGGCTAACTTCTTCCCCTTTTCAATGGTAATGTCAATCCCGTTTATTGCAGGTGTCCCGTCAGGATATCCATACTTGAGGTCTCGTGTTTCAATAATGGCCATGATCCTTCCTCAAACTGCAGGAATATTCTCCGTGGTCATGAAAAGGGCGATGAGGGATACTATATACAGGGAAGTGATGAGCAATTCGGGGGCACTGAGGGGATTTTTCTGGCAGAACATGCCCAGTTTCCCGTCATAGCACCTGGAGTTCATGGCCAGGTACAGTTTTTCTCCCTGTTCCCATGACCTGATGAACAGAGTACCTGCCAGCATGGTAGTGGAACGGAGCGAACTCAGTATATCCCGGTACCCAAGCCTGACCGTCTGGGCGAATTGTATGCTCGCTGCTACCTCAAGGAGCACAAAGATATATCGGTATACCAGCATGGATAGTTCGATAATGACCGCCGGCACCCTGGATGATCTGAGCACGGAAAACAGTTCGACCATCGGTGTTGTAAGTGCCAGGAAGAACAGGCAGAACATTCCACTAAGGGTCCGCGCCATCACCAGAACCGCCATGTTCAGCCCCTGACTGCCAATGGCAAGGTGGTGGCCGGCAATGTCCATTGCTGCAATTTCAATACCCATACCAAAAAAGAACAGGATAATAATGGACCCCGTAGCTGCAAATCCCAGTGGTAACATTATGAGCCGCACGTAGAACGTAACCGGTACTTTTGCGAAAACAATTATTGCAAAGCTCATGCACAAAGCTATGAACAGGGGTGTCACTGGTGAAGTGGCCGATACACCAAAAAGCAATCCTGTAGCCACAACAATGAGCTTGAGATAGTTATTGCTGTGCCGCAGCGGGCTTATCAGTGCGTAATCATCCAGCATGGTGTTCATGTTCAATTCCCGGGTTTCAATGTGTCTGAGTGAACGGACTGAATAGTTTGACTTGATCGAGCGGGCTGGTTCTTACCCCTGTAATATCCGAAAAAGTAACCAATGACCAGGGCCCCGAGCGCGGCCTGGAGAGCAAAGAGGAGACTTTCTATCTCACTGCTGGGAGGCTTCCAGAACGGTTTTGCAGTTGGTTCATACGTGCCATCTGTCAATTCTTCGATCACGCCCCCCACCTGAGTGTCAGCACCACCAAACTCGGCATTCGTAGTAGATGAGATGTAAAGGAACAGGGCTATAAAGAGCAGGACTATGACGGATACGATGAGTTCTAATTTCATATTGTTAACTCCCTTATCTTTTTCAACCCCGCTTCACCTATGACATCAAGTTTTACCAGTGCATCACCCCTGATCTGTATAACGTACTTGAAGATGAGTGCGGTTATGGCACCTTCCATTATGGCCAGTGGAAGCTGGGTGAGGGCAAAAATAGCTGCAAATGCTCTAAAGGATGCCATTACGCCGCCGGCCTGTGCCGGAAATGACAGGGAAAGTTCAATTGCGGTGACCATGTAAGTGGCCAGGTCTGCCATTGCGGTTGCCAGGAACACGGTAAGATAGAAATTGAGACCTGCCCTCATACCTGTCCTGTAAACCACACATGCGATGACCGGGCCGGCAATACCCATGGAAACTACATTGGCTCCCAGTGTGGTCAGGCCGCCATGGGCTAAGAACAGGGCCTGGTAGAGCAGCACTATCATGCTGAGTATGGCTGAG
>JAMJFV010000115.1 GCA_023544495.1 ANME-2 cluster archaeon | reverse complement strand
CGGATGAACGCAGATACGTTCACCTCCTGCGGAGGTGAGGATTTGTTGTTTGGGGGGATGGAGTGAAGGACGGAATGGAAGTGATGGAAAGGGGTGAGAGAGAAAAGTGATTGAAGCGATACGAAATCTTGGAATTCTAAAAATGATTAATGAGTTTGAAGAATTCGATTTTAATGCATTAGAATCTGTGGATTCATTTCTCAAAGAGAGAGAGAATGCTATTGAAAGCGGGACTTATGCGCGTCTTCAGTTCGAATCGCTAAACTCTGAACATATAGGAATATTTACAATTGATGGAGAAACGATAAAATTTATAATAGACGAATTAGTTTCGGAGGATAGTTGGAAATACCTTTTCATAAAAACTGCATCTCAGGGGACATACATAGCACCAACATGGAAAGATAGCCAAAGCAAACTTGAAAAAACAGTTAAGCGGTATATCGAAAATTCCATTGAGAATGATCAGGATTGGCTGCAAAACGTTGTTAGAATTTTTACATCAGATGATATTGAAATTGGTAAATTGAAAGATGATGGAACGCTGGAACGAAAATCATTTCTTGAGACGGTTGAATGGGCAAAGGAAACAAAAAAGATAAGTGTGTTTTCTGTACGGATCAATGGAAAATATAATGCAGAAATTCGGGAACTTCTTGATTTCTCTTTAAACGAAAAACCAAAAGCTATTTATCAAACTAACGATGCCCTATCATTCAAATCATCTGGTGTAGGGTGTAGTCTATGCCATATAGAGACTGAGCTCTTTCCGAATGTGCTTTCCCGAGATGGAGTTGGGATTAATATCGGGAACGTGGATAAATTCGGATTCTTTCCTGGAGTTACTAGAAAGAATGCGGGTAAAGCTTTTCCGATTTGTGCACCTTGTGCTGAGGCATTGTATGCTGCAAAGTTTCATGTATTCCAAGATCTCAGACAAAATATTTCCGGCCATCAGGCTTTGATTATCCCGCATCTGCTGGAAAGTGGAGATAAGGAAGAAGATTTGGATATTATCACAACGGAATTGAAGCGATTGTTGAAAGATGTGGGCGGTGCAGAACGAACAGAATATGGGATTTTAAAGGATTTATCAGAGAACAAAGGAGTATCGACAGTCACTTTTATAATCGGTGAAGTGGGTGGGCAGAGTGTAGAGAACATAAGGAAAGTCATCCCTGATGTGCTTCCATCGAGGCTTTCTGATATTTCGCAGGCAATAGAGGATATCAATAAGGTGAATGATGGATATTCTCCAAATCATCCATGGAAGAAATCAAAATATCCGCCTCTAAATGGCAATCTTAGAATAGTAAAAGATGTACTCGGATTACCCAAGTATATTCAGCAGAAAGGAGGGGGAGGGAGAAAACCGTTTAAATCATCGTCTATTGATACACTTAATCTTCTGAATGCAATATTTCTTAATAAGACATATCCTCTAAAAGATATATTATCAGAATTTTCATCAAAACTATCTTATGACTTGTTAGGTGCACTATCAAACGAAGATAAGAATCAACCTATCTATTCGATTAGGAATAACATCACTAACATGGTATATTTACTCTCATTTTTGAATCGACTGGAGATAATCAGAATGAATTCAGGGAATAATTTCGTTAAGAAGTATCTTGAAAGGCATGAGGGGTTGAAACCTCTGAACAGCTTCTTAAGTACAGAAGCAAAGGGACTGGACACAAAAGAGAAGCAATACACCTTCTTGGTTGGATTACTGTTTGGTAAACTGATAAGTTTCCAGCAAAGAAGAGGTGTTGCGACAAGTGGCCTGAAATGGCTGAAAGGGCTTCAATTGAGTTCGGCGGATTTGATGGAGATATTTGTCAAAACGCGGGGTAAGCTAGACGACTACAGCACACCTAGAAGCGCATGGTCTGAAGAGATGAGGGGTGTGGCTGAGGCGATTGGAGCACTTGGTGCAGACATTGAAGAATGGAGCATAAGCAGAAAAGAGATACCGTATTATCTATGTCTTGGACAGAGTCTATCGGGATATTATCTGCCAGGAAAAAATGGTGATGAACAATCCGTAAATCATGAAGAGTTGAATGGAAATGAATAAACCGACCAAAAACAGGAATGAGTTTCTATTCCTGTATGATATTAAGAATGGGAATCCTAATGGAGATCCCGACGAGAATAGACCCCGGATAGATGATGTAACCAAACGATGCTATGTGACCGATGTTCGGCTTAAGAGGTTTATAAGAGATTATCTGATACAAACCGATGGTGAAAATCAGATACTAGTGACAAAACTCGGTGTCAAGACTGTAAATCTTACCGATAGGGTCAAAGAAAGCCTCAAAGACATGGAAGAAAGCAAAATCGAAGGTGAATTGCTGATGAGCACTTTGTTGGATACTTTTATTGATCTTAGAATGTTTGGAAGCCCTCTTGCTTTCAAAGGTGCTCCCGAAAAATGGGGAGAGACGAGTAAGGTCACAGGGCCGATTCAGATCAACTTCGGGGAGACTTTGCATCAGGTAGAGGAGGTTACATTCCATGGTACCAGCATATTCAGATCGAGAGGGGAATCAGAAGGCTCCGAACAGAAGATGGGTACCTTTACAACTTACTACGCTATTCCCTATGGTCTCATTGCGTTTCATGGTATTGCAAATGAGAACGCAGCAAAGACGACTGGTCTTTCAGAGGATGACCTCGAAAAGTTCAAGATTGCGCTCTGGAAAGGTGTTAGAGAGACTTCTTCTGCCCATACTCGAACGAAACGAGATCAACAGCCGCGACTTCTTCTAAACATAGTATACAAAGAGACAATTGAGATTGAAGACAACGGAAGTAAGAAAGTAATTCTAACTGAATACCACATCGGAGCACTTGAGGAGAAGGTCGTATTAACCCCGAGACCAGATATCGGTGAGGAGATCAATATCAGAACGTTTGGGGATTATACGCTTGACTTTAGTAGATTGATTAAAGCCATAGAGAAAGCAAAATCCAAGATCGAGCGGATAGAATACTCCATCTCTCCAGAATTTGTAGAACTCTATGGGAATGCATTGATTTCTAAATTAAAGACTTCGTTGACTGAAGTTGAAGTGAAAGACCTTGATATCGATAGATTGGATTTGATGAAGGATTAATATGGATTCTTTTCCGATTGTGGTCTTCAGATATCGTGGAAGATATGGGCACTTTCGCATACCGTATAGTAATGTATCCTCACTATCTTACCCATTTCCACCAAGAACGGCTGTTGCCGGACTATTGGGGGCAATTCTGGGAGTAAGAAAGGAGGATGTTGCTGAAACCTTCAATAAAGATAATGCGCGGATTGCGGTTGAGATGGATGCAGAGGTCAAAACAATCACGCATGTAACCAACTTCAGGCAGGATGGTCCAGGAGATGTTAATTACTCAATCAAACGTCCAAAAAAGGACTGGAAACCCAAACCACTGAAGAATGTGCCCGCTCAGAATGTATCTACTCAGATACCAATGGAACTCCTACGAAATCCATCATATCTTATCTATGCCAATCTGAACTGCGGTATGGATGAATTGATATCTCGCATCAAGACGGAGCGGTATGTATATACGCCATGTATGGGGATCTCAGAATTTCTTGTGGAAGTTGAATATATATCTGTTGGGATGGCAGAACCACTGGAGCCGGGCGAGTTTGATGTATCGACTGTGGTTTGCAAGGACGACTGCGCTCTCGTACTGGATTGTCTAAAGCCGGAAGAAGGGCACAACATCCATGAATTGAAAGTCCCCCATCTCGGGACAGCACAGAGAACCTTCACCTACAGGCGATATCTGGTGGATATGACGTCAAAACCATTGCCAGTCCGTATGAACGAGAGGCCGTATCAGTATGAGGACAAAATCATCGCCTTTCTGTGAGATGCATATGGATTATAAACTTATATCGCATTCATTGGACCACTCTCTGACGCTAGAGGACCATATTTATCAGGTCTGTAGAGCCGCTAAATACCTTGTTTCTCAAAAATCACTGAATTTCAATGGGATTTCTAAGGAACGGGTTGTGGAGTTGTGCACTCTGACTGCACTCTGCCATGACTTTGGTAAGAGCACAACATTCTTTCAGGAATATATCCAGAGTGAGAGGGATGGCACAGTTTATGAAGGAAATACGAGGGATAAGTCGCATTCCTCAATTTCCGCTTTCTTTGGCTGGCATATAACCGAAAAATGGATATCAAGAAACGACCGACTTGCTGAACACTGGAAATCGTTCCTACCGTTCGCTGTTTTTCTGGCTATCGATGGACATCACGGGAGATATAAGAGTATAGAAGATGTATTGAAGAGCATTGATGAAAATTATGATCTGTTGGAGAGACAGGTCGATAGAATTCAACCGGAGATATACGAGTATGAATCGTCTGGTTTTAAACTTTCTGATGGTAAGGATTTCAATATTGGCACAATCGATTCCATATCTGGTAAGATTAGAAAACTGAATAGAAAATACAGGAAGATTAACCTTGAGTCTCAGATAGAACATAGAATTCTGGCATTATTTCTGTTTTCTATTCTTTTAGAGTCAGATAAAGCATATCTTGCTTCAGATAATCCTAAACAGTATGAAAGAGATCCAATTGATATTCCTGATAATCTTGTGGATCTATATCTCAAAACACTGGACACGGATGGGGATATAAACGCGGAGCGAAGAAGGGCGTATGAAGAAACCATCTCTGACGTGGTTAAATTTCCGTTGACTGAAAGGATTCATTCGATCACTCTTCCAACAGGATTGGGGAAAACATTACTATCGGCGTCATGGATATTGAAGCTTCGAAAAAGAATTGAAAAAGAAGAGGGGGTTGTACCAAAGATCATTGTTTCACTTCCATTTCTCTCAATCATCGAGCAAACAGATGATGTTTACAAAAAGTTTCTGGGTCTCCTTTATGAAAAATATGAAGATCGGCTGTATATGCCAAGATACTCAATATCTGATTTCAAATATCGAAACGGCGTCGATGATGAAGAACGAAGTGATAACTCGGTTGATTTTTTCTTAAACATCTGGAACTCTGAAATTATTGTTTCAACGTTTGACCAGTTGCTCTACTCTTTGTTTTCATTGAAATCAAAACATCTTATGCGTTTTCACAATCTATTCAATGCAATAATAGTATTTGATGAAATACAAGCACTACCATCAGAATTGTGGAAACCATTCGAGTACTTCTTTAAAAAATTATCCGAGGTCGGATGTACGAATATTTTATTGATGTCTGCCACACAACCAGGATTCTTCCCGGGCGCAATAGAACGAGTTCCAGAGCATGAAGATTATTTTGAAAGTCGCGGACGGGTAAATCTTCATATAGAACCAGAAAATAGATCACTTGAGAGTTTTATAGAGAATCTGCCAGATCTTCTGGATGAACACTCTGATGAATCATTGATGATCGTACTGAACACGCGAGATTCCAGTAAGTTGGTTTATAAAAAAATAGGGGAGATGATTAATGAAAGAACAGTTCTTGAAAGACCGCTGATCTACTTATCGTCTCTTGTTACTCCATCACAGAGAACCAAACGGATTTTGGACATCAAACGATGCATTGAAAATGGACTAAATCCAGTTATTGTGACGACTCAATGTATCGAGGCCGGTGTAGATATCGATGTTGACTATATTATGCGGGATTGGGCTCCTCTGGATTCCATCTTTCAAGTTTGCGGGAGATGCAATCGTAATGGACAAAAAGGAATAGGAGGTGTTGAGGTTGTTAAGCTTATGTCAGATCGGGGACGGATTTTCTCAAATATGGTTTATGATGATGTTCTTTTAGATTGCACGGAGTTTAGCATGAGTGGAAATATTGAAATCCCAGAGGAACAGTTTTACAGTCTTGGATCTCGTTATTTCGAGATGGTGAGAGGGCGATTAGGGAAATCAATGAAGGTTTTGAAAGCTTATGTTCAGTACGTTCACAAATACGATGAATGCGGTAAAGAAACTATTGTAAATATCAAAATGCTATTACGAGGAGACGAACGTCAAGAAAAATTCATAATTTCATCTTTGGATGAAGATTTACCAAAAGATATTAAAGAAGCCTTGGAAATAAAGGATAGGTGGAAAAGACGTTATGCGGTAAGGGGTATCAGTAAACGTATAGCTGCAAATTCTGTAAGTGTACGTTTTGAAAAATGGATGCCTGTTAGACCTGACGATCTGACTAAAGATAATATTGGTAATTTCAGAATCCTTGATGAGCAATTCTATGATGACGGAGGTGTGGGGCTTGATGTCGATCTTAAAAATCCGATTAGCGGAACAATAATCTATTAGGGCTATCTCATGA
>JAMJFV010000114.1 GCA_023544495.1 ANME-2 cluster archaeon | reverse complement strand
CTCCAGGGATTCCAGAACTCAAATCCTGAAAAACTGCAAGAGGTCATGGCAAGACTTATTGAAGGCGTGGATTACATGCTTATCGATGCACCGGCCGGGATCAGTAAAGATGGTGTGATCCCCCTGGCTATTGCAGATAAGGTGATACTTGTCGTTAATCCTGAACTCTCATCAATGGCTGATGCCTTGAAAACAAAAGTATTGACAGAGATGCTCGGAGGTGAGATCGGAGGGGCAATACTAAATAGAGCTGGAATGGAAAGGACTGAAATTAATAACCAAAAAGTTGCAGACCTGCTTGGAGTAGATATTATAGACATGGTACCGGAAGATGCAAATGTCAGGCGGTCTGCTGCTTTCAAGACACCTATTGTGGTAAAAACTCCGGATTCCCCAGCAGCGATCGCATTTAAACGCATCGCTGCGTATATATCCGGAACTGAGTTCATTGAACCTATAGAAGAGTCCGCGGGAGCTCATGAAGGATTTAGTGGACGTTTAGCAAGGGTACTGTTCGGAGGGAAATAAAATGGATACAATAATAATTACTATAATCTTAGTAATAGTTCTGATCGTTGCTTTTTTCTTATTGTATTTAATGAATGTCAGAATTAAGCAATTGGAACGGGAACTCAAAGATGTCAGAAGTAGAATGGCATTGACAGATGATGAACTGACACGTCTGGCACATGACATAGACGATTTCAAGAGATTAAAGATTTAACCATTCAAGATCTCTTTGAAATATGGCAGACGTTGAATGGCTTGAGGGTAATGCCTCAAGCTTTTCCACCAAATTCTTATTAGCAAAAAATGGATGAAATTATGGAAAAGAAAATTCATGAATTCCTGAAAAGTTTCATAAATCCAGATGATAGCGATATTAAAAATTTTGTAGATTCTGCAATTGAAATAGATTCTACATTGGATTGCGGGGAATTGACTGAAAAGGTAAAGACACTCTCAGAAAAACATAGCCGGCAATCTTCCATTTTGTATAAATTAGAAGAAGATTTTGCAGATTATTCAGACCTTGAAGAACCTCAGGTCGATGAGTTCAAACAATTACTTTACCGTGCATACGATAAAAATTCTGAAATTGAAGATCTATCTGAAGATATTGATAGATTACAAACTATAATTGAAAGCCTTAAAAGTGATCCCGAAAAAACCGAAGGACATGAAGATGAAGTTGCGCCAGATGTGAGTAATCTTCTTGCAAGGATCCAGCAATTGAAATCGGCGAATACTCAGATGCTTGATAAGGAGATAATAGTTGAGGAAGAAGCTGAAATCGTCCCAGAGAAAAAGGTAATTGAAACTGCGCAGGATGAAGATGGCATACCTGAAAAAACTGAAATGCCCTCTGAAGATGAAAATAAAAGTGATAGAAATGATTTTTTGAAAGTAGACAATGCCATACCAGATGATGATGGAGAAAGTAAGCAGGGGACTGTAACTTCTGATATTGATAAAGAAATTCTCGAAACCTCAGACCTTATGCAAAGGTTGGGAGGGGAAAAAAGTAGACTTACCGGAATACTTGATGATAAGATCGAGGAACGAGGCTCCACGTTAGTCCGGGAAGCTGCCGCAGGGAAACCAACAGAAGGAAGGGAACTTGTTAAGGATATAATCGAAGACCGGCTGGCCAGGGATGTTGAAGCGAGAATCAAGTCAATAAAGGAAAAACATGAATGGGCGATGGAAGAAAAGGAATCCGTTTCCATCATCGAACGGCTAAAAGACTATCTTTCCAAAGACATTGATGAAATTGAGGATTACGATCCCGACCTTCACGGTCCTCTCGTGTCATTTGAAGGGCTTGACGGGCACGAAGAGGTCGAACGGTACTGGGTGAATGAACCGTATGCTTTTGTGGTAATACTGAAAAACATCGATAAAAAGGAAAACATCTACTATGTAGTAGAACCGAAACTATCCCGCTTTGAAGACCTTTTCTTAAAAGAGATCAAGGATAGATTAAGGGATGTACTGCTGGTAGAAGATATCATACCCGAAACAGATAAGAATTTTGTATTGACCCGGAAGGTCAGGGAATTGGTACAGGATTATAATATCGATCTGACACCAATAATGCTGGAAAAAATATTATATTATGTAAAACGTGATTTTGTGGGATTCGGACTTATCGATGCTATACAGGAAGACGACAGGATTGAAGATGTTTCCTGCAACGGCCATGATGTTCCAATATATCTGTACCATAAGCAATATACCAATATTGCTACCAATGTGATCTTTAACGAAGAAGGACTTGACTCATTTATTATCAAGCTGGCACAGCGCAGCGGAAAACACATATCTGTTGCCGAGCCGATGATCGATGCCACCATGCCCGACGGTTCCAGGATACAGATGACACTGGGTACACATGTTACGGCCCATGGCGGTACATTCACGATCAGGAAATTTGCTGACGTACCACTCTCACCAATAAATCTTGTGGAATGGAAAACATTCAGTGCAGAGACTATGGCTTATTTGTGGCTATGCATAGAAAATAACAAGAGTCTAATATTTGCCGGCGGCACAGCTTCAGGTAAGACTTCATCGTTAAATGCAGTTGCCTTATTTATTCCAAGGCAGGCAAAGGTAATTTCTCTTGAGGATACCCGGGAACTGAAGCTTCCTCATCCAAATTGGATCCCTGCGGTTACCAGGGATTCATTCACTGCAGATGAGCGCGGTGGTATTGATATGTATGAACTCTTAAGGAGCGCCCTCAGGCAAAGACCTGAATACCTGCTTGTGGGTGAGGTCAGGGGTAAAGAAGCACTGACCCTCTTCCAGGCAATGAGCACAGGCCATACCACATTCTCTACCATGCATGCGGACTCAGTTGCTTCAGCAATCCACAGGTTAGAGAACCCGCCCATAAGTGTGCCAAGAAGCATGATACAGGCCCTTAATATAATCAGTATCCAGTCCCAGACATACCATAAAGGCAAGCGGGTCAGGAGAAATCTGAAATTGGTTGAGATCACAGATATCGATCCGCAGACCCGGAATATACGTACCAATGAGATATTTTCCTGGGACTCAATGACAGACGTATTCCAGCGGGTTGGTGAATCGAAAGCAATAAAAGAAATTATGACTACACGGGCATGGACTGATAAAGATGTGAAAAGAGAACTTATGTACCGTGAAAAGATCATTGATTTTCTTGTCAGGAATAATATTCTTGATTATAATACCGTTTCTACGGTAATTTATGAATATTCGATCGATCCTGAAAAAGTTTTGAAGAAACTTAAGATAATTGAATAATTCATTATTTAGTCATGGTGCAGGTAATGGACAATATCAATAACGAGCCCCGGATCAAAGAAGAAGTCGAATCCAAAAAGGGATTCGATTTTGATGCTTTTTCTCTCAGGATGAAGTTCCTTTTACACAAGATCATGATGATACCCTTCATCCTCCTCGGCGACACCATGAAAGACCAGGAAGAGAAATATGCGGGGCTCCAGAAATCACTTAAGCAGGCGCGTATTGGTAAGTCATATGAGATGTACCTGTCAAATACCATTTTCTATTCGATAATGGCCGGGGTCGCAGGTGCACTGTTCGGATTGTTCATCGCGTTCATTCTTATACGTATCATCGGTCTTCCTGACAAGATCACCAGCCTCACTTTTAATCCCAGTGTAGCATGGATACTTGATTACAAGGAATTGATAGTCGGCGGAATAATATTCATCTTCTTATCCTTGCTATTTGCAGGGATCGTATATGTCCTGTTCCTGTTATATCCTGCGATCATCGTTGGTGAGAGAAAAGGTGCCATTGACCGGAACCTCCCTCCTGCAGTTTCTTTCATGTTCGCGATGAGCAGGAGCGGCATGAATGTTATTGAGATATTGAAGTCTGTCAGTGAATGCAGGTTTACGTATGGTGAGGTCTCGAAAGAAGTAGATGTCATTTTAAGGGATATGGAATATTTCGGTAATGACCTGCGTATGGCTCTGCACAACAGCAGTGAACTTACTCCCTCAAATAATTTCCAGGATATGGTGTATAACCTGCTCACTGTTATAGACAGCGGCGGTGATATACCATTTTATTTCAGGGATAAGGCAGAAGTATACGCACAAAGAGCAAAATTTGAACAAAAAGGTTTCCTGGAAACTCTTGCACTTATTGCAGAATCCTATGTTACCGCTTTTGTTGCTGGTCCCCTGTTTATTATCATTATGGGGGTCATGATGAGTGTAATGGGTTCAGATACCATGATTATGCTCCAGGCCATAGTATATATGATGCTGCCTGTGGGTTCATTCATGTTTATCTTCATGATAGGCATCATGACGCCCGGGGCCACCGGTGAACCTCCAATTCTCCCGGTACCTAAATTGTTTCCCCAAAAGGTTGAACTTCCACCTGAAGACGACCCTGATTACGAAAGGATCAAAGCATTGCTCAAATCGAAAAGTACCCTGGTATTCAGGCAGATGTTGAGGGACCCCCTGAAAAATATCAAGGAGAAGCCTGTTAATATTCTGATGATCACAGGTCCTATCGCATTTCTGTTTCTTATCCTTTCCCTGTTCAAAGGTCTTGTGGCACCTGATTTCATAGATTTTATTGATGATCGTATCGTGTATGCTATTTACATTTTGATAGTGCCACTGGCGATTTTCCATGAATTAAAACGGTTCAAGGAAAAAAGGATCCAGAGTGCGATACCGGATTTTCTTAAGAAACTTGCCAGTACCAACCAGACAGGTATGTCACTGAGGGATTCCATCGGTCTGATGGCAAGATCTAAAATCGGATATTTGAGCACCCATATCAGAACGGTCTGGAAGGATATGGACTGGGGTCTGGATGTCAATTCATCCCTTTACCGGTTCTCCAACAGGGTTCGGACCCATACTGTTGTAAGGGCCATTACTCTCATATCCAAGGCAAACTCATCAAGTGGTGAAGTGGGTGAAGTACTGATGATTGCAGCGAATGATGCCTTGTTCGAACAGGATATGAACAAAGAACGAAGCGTCAATATGTTGATATATATTGTAATTATTTACATTTCATTTGCCGTATTCATCGGGGTAGTATATGTGATATCGACCACATTCCTTACTGAGATGTCAAATGCTGCACAGCAGATGGAGGCATCAGGTATGCAGGGTGGAGGGTTCATGCAGGCGTTCGATCTGAACGTGTTCAACCGGCTGTTCTTCCATGCTGCAGTGGTCCAGGGTGTATGTTCAGGGCTCATTGCAGGGGTAATGGGTGAGGGTAGCCTGCTATCGGGTATGAAACACGCCACTATTATGCTAACATTGGGTTATTTACTGTTCACGTTAACAGTGCTTTAAAGCCAGACGTTTTGTTTCCCCAGTCTTTTAACTTTTATTTCCGGACTTCAACTTTTGTAAGGAATATTCCGGTTTAAATATTTATGATAATGATGAGTATTATAACATAACAAGCTTTATCTGTTTACAGACCAATTCGAACACAGAGAAATAAAGGGAATACCTTCGATGTCTGGACTGGATGATATACTTGGTAGTAATAATAAATTAGTGTATGATACCACTATAGATGACCTTCTCGATGAAGGTACTCATTCATCTGAAGAAAACCAGATGGAGTATGAACCTGAGCCCGAAGCTGTTTTAGAGCCTGAATCGGAGATTGAAACATTTATCGAACCTGGAACTTCAGAACCAGTACTTGCCCCTGACATTTTATCCTGTGGTATCTATGTCCTTGACAGGAGTATTGGCGGTGGAATTCCGGCAGGGTCTATGGTCTATGTTTCAGCGGCTACAAGGTCAATGGCTGAAGTATTCCTGTACCAGTTCACCCAGGCGCGGAAGACGTATTACTTCTGCACAGAAAGAAGACCAGTGTATGTAAAGCAGGATATCATGAATATGAAATTCGATGTTTCTGAAGTGGAGTTCGTTGATGTGTACGCCTCATACTTCCTGTCGCCTCAGGGTGATATGGTTGACAACGTAGGCAATGAGTTCGTTGATGCGAAGATCGTGGAGTACATGGAATATAATCTTGAGAGCATCCTTTCAGACGATTCACGCGGTCCTGTCACCATTGTAGTTGATACATTTTCCTTTTTCCTCAATCTTAATGTAAACCATGGGATGATCAGAAGATTATTGAATGTCATTTATGAAACTACAAAGCAGACCGGCGGACTTACCTTCCTGTACGGGCTGAAAGGTTCAATTGATAAACGTGTGGAAAATGAGATATTCAATACCAGTGATGCCATATTTGATATCGAAATGGAAAACAGCGCAGATAAGATCGTAAATAAACTATCCATACCAAAGTTACGAGGTATGACTCCTACCGCTGAGATCATCAAGTTCAAGATAGGTGAGGGTATCCAGATAGATACTTCACGAGATATCGCGTAATAAAAA
>JAMJFV010000113.1 GCA_023544495.1 ANME-2 cluster archaeon | reverse complement strand
TGATGCCATACACACGGCAAAGCGGGCCAGGATACTGGGTGCCGCCATACTTGAGGTCAGGCTTGACCTTTTGGGTATCAGGGATGTTGACGGTGCGGCAGCGCTGCTGAAAGACCTGAAGCACCAGGTAGGTCTGCCCATTATTGCCACCAACCGCTGCACCCGGGAAGGCGGGCAGTGGAACGGCAGGGAAGCCGACAGGATCGAACTGCTCATCTCGACCATTGACAGGGCTGATGCCGTGGACGTGGAACTTTTGGCCCCTTTGCGCAGCAAAGTGGTAGATACTGCGAAGTCCGCAGGCAAGATCGTTATCATCTCGCTCCATGATTTTTCTACCACACCGTCCTCAGATGTCATGCTCTCGATCCTGATACTGGCAAGGGATGCCGGGGCCGACATTGCCAAACTGGCAGTGACCCCTGCCGGCACAGCCGATACACTGCGCCTGCTTGAAATTACGCAGCAGGCCGGTTTTCCTGTATGCACCATCGCAATGGGGCGGTTGGGTGCGCATACCAGGGTGGTGGCGCCGCTCTATGGCTCGGTGCTGACCTACGGTGCTGTGGATGAGGCAGTGGCACCGGGACAGCTGAAGATAGATGAATTGAAACACATGCTGGAGGTACTATCATGAAGACGCTATATGCAGTATTCGGAGACCCCGTAGAGCACAGCCTGTCCCCGGTCATGCACAATGCTGCTTTTGCCGCGCTGGGCATGGACTGCGAGTATCACAAGTTCAGGGTCACGAAAGACGACCTGAAAGACGCTATCCTTGGTGCAAAGGCCATGGGCTTTGGTGGATTGAACCTTACCATACCCCTGAAGGAAAAAGCCCTCAGGCTGGTGGAACCGGATCCCCTGGCAGAGGCTGTGGGTGCAGTAAACACGATCGAATTCAGGGGAAACGGTCTTGTGGGTCACAATACTGACGGGATAGGGGCAGTGAATGCCCTGAAATCTGCAGGAATTGTAATCCCCCATAGTATTGTGCTTATACTGGGCGCGGGTGGCGCTGCCAGGGCTGTGGCGTACCAGCTTGCCTCGAACGGCGCCCGGATCACTATCGCCAACAGGACACCAGAGAGGGCGGCGAAGCTGGCAGCAAATGTAAGTTCGGTCGGAAGGGCTGTGGGCACCGGCCTGGAAAACCTGCACAGACTGGTGGAACAATCCCATATCATCATCAACACCACCTCGGTGGGAATGCACCCTGACACTGACCAGACCCTTGTCACCGGGGATATGTTGCAGACCGCACAGGTGATATTTGACCTGGTGTACAGCCCGCTCCAGACAAGGTTGTTGAAGGAAGCGAATAAAGCCGGAGCCATAACCGTTGACGGTATTAAAATGCTGGTACTTCAGGGTGTTGAGAGCTTCAGGATATGGACCGGCATAGATCCTCCGGTGGATATAATGGAGCGCGCCGTCAGGGACGTGCTTGGAAAACAGTAACATCAGAGGCAGGAGCATGAAGATACTCATAATAGGCGGTACAGGCGATACCGGCCAGTGGTTCACCAGGTTCTATACAAAACACGGCTGGGATGTGACTGTCTGGGGGGCACATGCACGGCATGATATCGCCGAGATCCTGGGTGTGCCCTTTGCCGATGACCTGGACCGTGAGATCGCTCTCTCTGACGTGGTCATGATATCGGTTCCCATTGACCTCACCGCACAGGTGATAGCTGATATTGCACCCAAAATGGAAGCCGGCAGCCTGTTAATGGATATCACCTCTATCAAGTCGATACCTGTAAATGCTATGTTGCAATACACTTCCCCCGGGGTGGAGATACTGGGCACCCACCCGATGTTCGGTCCCACCATCCCTGACCTGCAGGGGCAGATCGTCATCCTGGTACCGGTCGAGGGCCGCAGTGAACATTGGATGCCTGTTATCCGTGCATTATACGAGGACCAGGGTGCCCACATCGAGGTGACCTCGGCACGGGAACATGACCGCATGATGGCTGTGGTGCAGGGCCTGACCCATTTTGCCTACATATCCATAGGGTGCGCCATGGCAGAACTGGACTTCGATGTATCCCGTTCGCGCAGGTTCATGAGCCCGGTGTACGAGATCATGGTTGATTTCGTGGGCAGGATACTGGCCCAGAACCCGTACCTGTATGCCATGATACAGATGAATCCCGAGGTGGAGGTCGTGCATGAAGCATACATGAAGGTATGCAGGGAGATGTCAGACCAGATACAAAGGGGCGACATCCCGGACTTTGTAGATACCATGAAGCATGCAGCTGTCCATTTTGGCGATACGCGGGCCGCACTGGCGCGCTCGGACAAGCTCATCAATGCAAAGATAGCAGAGTTCCAGGAGCTGGTTCATTCCATCGGAACAGAGCGGGGATTGAGGCACCAGTATTCAGGAGTTACCCACCTGGGTATTGTCAGGAAGGTAACGCCACTGACCGCGGTCATCGAGCGCAGCGGCAGGGAGGTCGAACTGAAGATAGAGAACATCCGCTTGCTGCACAGGGATGAACTTCTGGAGTGGAAAAGACAGAACCTGAAGCACAATTCCAGGGACGTATCCGTGATCATACCTGACGGTGCCCGTCCGGATAGTATCAGGGACCTTGTATCACAGCTTGATGGCATGGTATCAGTGGATATCATCGATATCTATGACGGGCTTGATACCGGTAGTATCAGTGTTACTTTCAGGGTCACCATCCTCGGCGACCTGGATGCCGGTAACGTTCATAGTAAGGTCAATGACCTGCTCTCAGGTATCGGGTGTACGGTACGATAATGCTGTCAGGTTTTCAAAAAGATCAGAATAATGTATCCAGGTCATCAAGACCCAGTTCTATCTTGAAATCCTTGAGCCGGTAAAAGTTCTTTGCTCTCATGTCGTCATTTTCCAGGCGCAGGTCACCCTCAATAAATCCTGATTTCTCAAGTCGTTTCAAGTGAAGATAGAGAACCTGCCTGCTTACATTCAGTTCCTTGGCCAGTTCATAGATGTACCATTCCCGCCGGGAGAGCAGATATATTATCTTAAGCCTTAACGGATGGCGTATGGCCTCGCCTATATCCACTATCTTTTGTATAGTGGGAGATTCCATAGATTATCAGATCTCGTCCAGTTTGTTCTTGATCTCTTCAACGGTCTTTTTCACATCTTCAAGGTCCTTTTCCATACGTGCCAGCCGCTCACTGCCACCGGCCATGTAATTTGTCCTGTTGAGCAATAGAATGACGATACCGACCACGATAATGATAATTAGAATATCCACTAAAAATCCACCAATTCCAAACCCAATACCTGTACCATATACATCGTGCATCATCTGCATGAAAATAGCTCCTTATATATCATTAAATGGATTATTGAACTTATCAGATGTAATTGTTTTGATTATGGATGTACTAATCACGGTATGCACAGCAGGAATTCTGGATCATAGCTGGATCTTATTGCAGGGAAGATGAAGGGTTCAATAACCCCGCATCATCCGGCCCATACCGCCATAACCGTTGTTGGAGTTCGACCGGGAAAATCCGGACATGTCTTCAAAGAAATCTTCATAGACCTCGCCGGTAAAAATGTCCACCCTGGCCTGTCTGGTCTTACCATCCGCACCTTCATAGAAGGCCACGAACCATCGTCCCATCTGATATACGTCAGAGGTTATCGTCCCGTTCACAGCGCTCTCGATCAATTTTACAGCCTCATCCTGTGTCACAACCACAGTATTTGGATTGTCACTCTCGTAGTTACCATTTCCAATTCCCTGACAGAAGCCATCCTCTGCACCAGGCTGGCCGTATCCCATCATGTGTCCGCCCCAGCGTCCCATATGCTGGCCCATCCACTGGTACATCTGGTTGGCCCAGTCATTATCACCATTGGCGTAGTACCCGCCCATGCCGCCGATTCTTGCACTGGCGATGCCTGTGGCACCCACCACTGCTGCTATAACGAACAATATCAATAATTTTCGTCTCATTTCGTATCACCTTTTATCATTGTTGTTGAATTATGGAACATATGTAATGTCAATATTGCATATATCAACTACTACAATATATATGTTTCGCATACCTTATGCAAATACCTTAAAATTGGACGTAAAAAATCGTAAAGTATTATGCCTTCCTGTATTGAATAAAGGAACTGATACTATGAAGCTACCACATATCATCAAATTCCTTGAAAACATTGCCCCACCTGAGCTGGCAGATGAATCTGATATCGGGAGGATAGGTCTGATCCTGGACCGTAAGAATGAAGTGAATCACATTGCAACCTCCCTGGATGTGACCGAACATGTGCTGCTGGAGGCCGCCCAAAGTGGCGCAGACCTGCTGGTAGCTCACCACACACCCATTTACGAACCAGTGAACCGACTCTCAAAGACCCTGGCAGATACCCTGAAGATAGCACTGGATAATGAAATATCCATCTACGTGATGCATACCAACTACGACAGGGCACAGGGCGGGATCAATGACGTGCTGGCGGGACTGCTGGGGCTGCACCACACCAGGACTATTGATATGGGGCGCATCGGGGATAATGACCCTACAAATACGGAAGGTCTGGCCAGGTTAACCGCACAGCGACTTGACACCCACGTGCAATATGCGGGCGACCATATGGTCGAGAGCGTGATGGTACTGGGCGGCAGCGGATTTCGCAGGGAATACATCGAGATGGCAATAGACGCAGGGGCTGATGCTCTGGTTTCAGGAGAACTGCGCCATGACGTAATTCCCTATTCAAAGGACATCTCATTGATAGATGCTACCCACT
The DNA here is from genome assembly GCA_023544495.1 of ANME-2 cluster archaeon. Lineage (GTDB taxonomy): Archaea > Halobacteriota > Methanosarcinia > Methanosarcinales > Methanocomedenaceae > Methanocomedens_B. The sequence goes on along the minus strand of JAMJFV010000113.1, from coordinate 1,805 downwards.
ACGCAACCGAGAATCCCGCCATGAGAACACTTGCAGGGAGGCTGCCTGTAGAATCCGTATTCATCGATTCCAAGCCACAGGTACGCGTGATCGTTCAACAGAATTCATCAGGTTCACATGATCTGCCTGATTTACCAGATTCGTGACCCGGATTTGTCAGGGTCATCGGTTCTATCAGATTCATCGGATTTCTTACCGTATTTCACTGCCACGACCACAACGACCATGGCAATGATAAGCACCCACGGATGTATGCCAAGCCATCCATACAGGGTTATCTTCCCCACGGTTGTGGGTTCAATGAAATGTCCGAGCAGGTACTGGTGAAATTCCGCATATCCGGCCATGCCGGTAAGTACACCCAGGATTGCAGTGTAGGCGCTCACATATCCTTCCCCTGCCCTGAACAGCACGCCCGATGCGCACCCTCCTGCCAGCACCATACCCACACCGAACAGCGATCCACCAATGACGTTATGGAGTCCCAGAGGTTTTATCTGGAATTCTATGAGACCCAGTGATTCAACCGTAAAAAAACCAATGGATGTAAAAAGTATTGCATATATCACACCCTTAGCAAGATAGGTATCCTTTGTTAAAAAGAGGTCCCTTGCCGCCGATGCCATGCAGAACCTGCCCCGCTGGAGCACTGCCCCGAAAGCAACCCCGAACAAAAATCCAACCAGCAGCGAATTCATCAGACCAGCCTCACAAGTATTTTTGACCCCGCATACGCACCCAGGACAACGAACGCACCTGCAACAATGCTGCCCAGGGAGAACTGAGGCACGCCAGAGAGGATATGACCCACGTTACACCCGTTCCCTATGCGCTCCCCCAGCCCCATGAGCATGCCGCCGGCAAACGTATATGCAAGCCATTTCCTCTCTTGCGGCACCCGGAACTTGAAATCACGTCCCAGGTTCGCTGATATGAACGCGCCTATCACCATTCCAATGATCAGCATTACGAACCAGTTGAGCTGGGGTGTAAATGTCTGGAAGTGCAGATTCGATGAAACATGGGATGGTATAACGCTATTTTCAATGGCGGCAACCAGTTTCATCTCTGCGCCGCCGATACCCCATGGCCTGCTAAAATATACAAAGAGAAATGTGTTCAATACAGCAAGAAACAGACCGGTGACCCATGGGGGAAGGTAGCGCATATTCCATCACCTGCGCTACGGGATAGTTATAATAATTTCAAACTCCACACCCTTTTCGTTAAAGGCAAATTGAATCCCCCGTTTTTTCAGTTCCATGGGAATGGACCGTCTGGCAGGTGGATGGTCACTGATGACCTTAAGGGTATCATTGCTGTGCATTGCACCGACCTTTTTAATGGTCTTAAGCAATGGTACCGGACAAATATCTCCTCTGGTATCCAGAACTTCTGTATCATGATACATTTTTCACTGATCCTTTAAACTTTTTATTCCGATTTTGCAACATTTACGTTCATGTTCGCAGGAAAAATCAACTACTGTTTGTTTTTCACCAAGAATAAATTCGATTATACCGCTGACCAGTCCACCCTCCATATGGCATGTCTCTTCATCATCTTTTTTTTGCGTGATGGATGAAGGATGATTGCACAATTTAAAAGATACTGAACGGTTATCGAAGTCGATATCTGTAAAATCGATATTCCCCCACCCGGTATTTCTCAGGATTATAGAACTCAGCTCTGAGATCTGGGTTTCGATATCCAGTTCCTTCAGTTCAGGAAAATGTTTGTAAGTGAGTCTGGCATATTGCTTGCCCATCTCGTATCCCACTTCCCTCAAAATTGCGCCGGAACCT
>JAMJFV010000112.1 GCA_023544495.1 ANME-2 cluster archaeon | reverse complement strand
GTGGTGGATACCAGTACACTGGCCCAGTTGAATGGAATCGTACTGAAAGAATATGCAGTTATCGACCACCACTCCACCTGTGCTATTAAGGATGATTCCGATTTCTTCATACACCGTACCGCCAGTTCAACTGCAGAGATCGTTTTTGATATTCTCATGTTCATGGAAGCTCCTGTTATGAGGAAGTCTGCCATTGCGCTCATAGCTGGTATCATTACTGACACTGGCAATTTCAAATACGCAAATCCTGATTCGTTCCGGACGCTTGCAGAAATTATCGAGGCCAGTGGTGTGGAATATGGTGAAGTGGTGGACCTGCTCGCTTCCACCCCCCAGGATATCAGTATGAGAATAGCCTTACTGAAAGCAGCACTGAGGGCACAGGTACATCGAAAAGATAACTGGCTCATTGTCACCAGTACAATAAGTTCATTCGGAGGAACAGCGGCCGGTATATTGACACATGTAGGGGCAGATGTTTCATTTGTGGGTGCCGACAAAGATGGTATTGTCAGAGTTAGCGGCAGGGCAAGGCGCAATGCCATTGAAGCGGGGATAAACCTTGGCCAGATACTGGATGAGGTCAGTAAACAGTTCTACGGTACGGGTGGCGGACATGACGGGGCTGCCGGACTGGATGTGGAAGGCGGGGATGTACAGGAGATCCTGAAAACCTGTGTGAATGCCACAATAAGTAAACTACCGTAAATAACCTTTGGTAAATAACCCTTCGTGATCAACCTTTTCAATCAACCTTTGCAAATAATCCACCATCAGTGATAGGCTGTGAACGCTTCGAGGCAGTATTTCTCCTTCTGTTTTAGAAAATCCTAACAGCAAATAACATAACCTGCCAGTACACAATAGGTTTTGAATGAAAGTAACCAAAAGGAACCTCAAAGGCAGGGACGGTGAGATCGCTCTTACACCCGAATCCCTTGACGACCTGTGGCACCTGAAATACATTGTTGAGCCCGGCGACCTGGTTTTCGCCCTCACCAAGCGCAAGGTAGAGGGGGCTACAGATAAGCTTAGACCTGAAAAGATGGAGAAGAAACCTATGCGTCTCGGGGTGCGCATAGAAACCATCGAGTTCCACAAATTCTCGAACCGATTGCGCCTGCATGGGGTGATCGAGAGCGGGCAGGATGTAAGTGCATATCATACCCTGAATATTGAAGAAGGAACGAACTTTTCTGTAATAAAAACCTGGAAGAACGACCAGCTTGAGCGGATCAAGGAAGCTGAAACCGCAGCAAAACGTCCCAGGGTGGTCATACTGACAATTGAAGAGGGCGAGGCGTCCATCGGACTTGTCAGACAGTTCGGGGTTGAGGATTATTCTCATGTCAGGACCGGATCGGGTAAGGGTGAATCCAGCCATAGGGAAGGCTTTTTTGCCCAGGTTATCGGCCAGCTTGAACAAGCTGCGGGCGGGAACGAGGCAGTAATCGTGGCAGGGCCCGGATTCACGAAGGATGATTTTATAAAGACCCTGAAAATACAAAAACCTGAACTGGCAGCCCGGGCCCGTACCGAGGATACAGTAACCATAGGAGTTTCCGGTTACCAGGAAGTGCTGAGGCGCGGTGCTGTCGACAGGATCGTGGAAGAGTCCAGGATTGCCAGGGAGGCTATGCTCATGGAAGAACTGATGGAGCGAATTGCAACCGACGGGGCTGTAGCCTATGGATGGGATGCAGTAAGGCAGGCCAGGGATATGGGTTCAGTAGATACGTTGCTCATCACTGATGAACTGCTCAGGGAGGGACGGGAGAAAGGTGAAAATATTGATGCATTCATACTCAGCATTGAACACAGCCGGGGCAAAGTTGTGGTGTTCAGTACCGAATTCGAGCCTGGTCACAGGTTGCACGGTCTGGGCGGTATTGCAGCAATTTTACGGTTCAAGATGGAGTATTGATCATGACAGTGGAGGTAATGGCCGATACACATATTTCTGCTGAGGACATGGCTGTATGTGATATCAGATACCTGCTGGAGAGGGGGTATACAAGAGCGGGGGCCATTACGTATGTATGCAACCATTACGGGCTGGATATCACTATCCGCCACGTGTTCGGCAGGGTCATCTACAGTGAAAGGATAGCTCGGGCACGGAAAAAAAAGACCATTGAATGGGGAGAATTGGTGGGTGAAGAAATTTGGGTGGATGGGTATAATGTCCTTATCGGTGTGGAATCCGCACTCAAAGGTGAACCGGTCTACCTTTGTGATGACGGGTTTATCAGGGATGCCAGGGGAGTGTTCAGGAATTACCGGTGCTCGGATGTGACAGTAAGAGCATTGGATTCCATACTCGGGCAACTGTCACATTGTGAAGCGTGCAGGATGGAGTTCCTCTTCGACAGCCAGACAAGCAGGAGCGGCGATCTGGTAAAATGGGTGGGCGACAGGATGGGGAAAGCCGGTCTTACAGGCAATGCCAGGACTTCCAGGCATGTTGATTATGATCTCAAGCATTGCGGGATGATAGTGGCCACTTCGGACGGTACCATTATCGATGCAGTACATAACGTGGTGAATATCCAGGCCAGGGTGCTGGAAGAATTGAATATAATCCCGATCGTGATAGGGGGACTCTCAGGATGAAACGTATCGGCATAGCAGTTACCGACCCGCAGGACTGGACTGCACGTGCATTGTATGAAGCCGTGACCGGTGCTGGCGGATTACCTTTTGTGTTCAGGTTGCATGATGTTATCACCCGGATACTCAAGGAAAATGAACTGGTATCAGGGAACATGAACCTCAGGTCGCTGGATGCGGTCATCGTGCGTGATGTTGGGGGAAGCGGCGGTGATACCGAGGGTATGTCCTACCGGTTCGATGTACTGTGCAATCTGGACGAACTGGGGATCAGGATCGTAAATCCGCCCATGGCCATACAGACGGCGGCCAATAAACACATGTCGTCGTACATGTTCAGGCAACAGGGACTATCTACTCCCGACACTGTTCTCACTACTGACCTTGATACGGCGGTTAATGTTGTCAGGGATTGGGGGAAGGCTGTGATAAAACCCATATTTGGTTTCAAGGGTCTGGATATACACTGCGTAGTAAACGATGATACTTCCAAAAAACTGCTTGTGAAGCACCTGGAGCGCAGGGGGGTGCTGTACCTGCAACAGTATATACCGAATCCCGGACGGGATATCAGGGTGTTTGTGGTGGACGGACAGGTGTCAGGTGCCATATATCGAAATGCTCCTCCCGGTTCATGGATAAATAACCTATCACAGGGTGGAGCGCCCCAACCTTGCCTGTTGTCACCTGAAATTGAAGAGCTGGCATGCGGTGCAGCCAGGGCTGTGGGTGCGGTGTACGCCGGGGTGGACCTGATAGAAGGGGAAGAAGGATTGAGCATCCTTGAGGTGAACGGGACGCCTTCAGGCAGGGGTATCTTTGAAGCATGCGGCATTGACGTGACCACTGATGTAGTCAGATATGTGATGGGAGACGTTGATGGGTAGTATTATCATGTTTTATGCACATTAATTATTTTCTCCCGCGAGGTTGATTACATGAAGAAGACAGACGAGTTGTATTCAGGAAAGGCAAAGACTATTTACCGCACCGAAGACCCGAATCTGTTGATAATGGATTTCAGGGACAGCCTTACAGCATTTGACGGGGAAAAGAGATCTGAAGTACCAAAAAAAGGTTATTATAATGCCCGGATATCCAAAAAGATCTTTGAACTGCTGGAAGAGAATGGTATCAAGACCCATTACAGGGAGATGTTGTCAGACCACGAGATGCTTGTTGATGCCGTTCAGATAATCCTGGTAGAGGTTATCGTCCGCAATATTGCTGCTGGTTCTATGACCCGCAAGTATCCTTTTGAGGAAGGGCAGGTCCTGAATGAGCCCGTGATAGTGATGGACTATAAGGACGATTCGCGCCATGACCCCATGCTCAACGAGGATATTGCCGTGGCGCTGGGGCTTGCGACCAGGGCAGAACTTGCTGAGATACGGCGGACCGCGCTTAAGATAAATGAGATCCTTAAAGCATACCTTGATGAACGGGGATTGATCCTGCCGGATTTCAAACTTGAGTTCGGTCGCAGAAATAGTGAGATCGTGCTGGGGGATGAGATATCCTGTGATACCTGCCGGCTGTGGGATAAGAAGACCGGGGATTCGCTGGATAAGGATGTGTTCAGGTTCGATAAGGGCGATCTGGCTGCGGCGTACAGGGAAGTTGCGCGCAGGGTAGTGCCTGAGATATTTGATTGATGTTGGTGTGGGATTGAATAGAACGTCAACGACACGGGATTTATAAATTTATCTCAAAATTAGAAAATAAATCAATAAACATCTTTTTCAGAAGCATATTCAAGAAATCAGCCAACTCCCATCAAAAAGGTCGAAGATATGTTATAATTGATGCAACTTCCATTCCGATGGATATCAATACCTGGAGGAAGAAAAATAAAATCGGCAAGGGTAAAAGGTATACCTGGTCGTTTTCATCATCTCAAGGCTATTATGTTGGCTACAAAGTCATTCTGGCAATTGATGCTGTTACTTTTGAGATATTGGGATTTGAGATAATTGAAGGCTCTCCGAATGATTCAATACACCTGGAAAAATTTATTGAGAATCTCTGTCATTCACGAAAACTGAGAAGGGGAGACTTCATATTGTGCGATAGAAGTTTCACATCTAAGAAGAATTATCACATCCTGATTAGCAGGTTCTTGTTGGTTCCAATGATATTTGGCAGAAAGAATACAGATATAAAGCGAATTTTGTCGACTTTATCACCACCTCTTGATGTTTGGAATGGTAAACCATATTTATTAGGGATATGGAAGAAAAATGTAAAAGAGTTTGCGGAAATATTAGAAATTTGGCGTGTTTTTAGAGAACTCAGGTCAAATATCGAGCTTTTTTTCAATGTGGCAAAAAACTGCATGCGGTTGAACAAGGTTCATCAATTTACCAAAGAAAGTGTATTAAAGAAGGTTATTAGAGCTTTCCATTTAACTTCTGAGCTGATTAGTACCAAAGTACATACAATCTTGTTGTATTCTTTATACAAAATCTCCACCCTAGATCTTCTCCTTGACCCCGTCAACAACCTTTTCGAACAGTCCCTTCTCATTCTCTTTAGCAGGTTTCTCCCCGCTGGCCCTCGCAAATTCCCGGAGCAGTTCTTTCTGTTTCGCATCAAGTTTCTTGGGCACCTTCACATTTACCTGCACATGCAGATCCCCCTGCCCGTACCCATGGATATTGGGCATGCCCTTATCCTTTACCCGGAACGTCGCCCCGGTTTGTGTACCGGCAGGGACCTTCAACTTCACTTTACCATCAACAGTGGGCACCGTGATCACATCACCCAATGCTGCCTGGGTGAAACTGATATCTGCCCCCACCACAACATCATTACCCATGCGTTTGAACAATTTATGAGGTTTTACATAAATATCCACGAACAGGTCACCGGGGGGGCCACCCGCTGAGCCGTGCTCGCCCTCGCCGCTGACCCGCATGCGTGAACCGCTCTCAATACCGGGAGGAACCTTCACTTTTATCGTACGTTTCTGTTGCACTTTGCCGCTGCCATGGCATTCAATGCACGGTTCATCTACCACTTTACCTCTGCCCCGGCAGGTGGGACAGGTGCTGGTAGTCATGAACTGACCAAAGGGCGTCTGCTGTGCACGGGTTGTCTGGCCGCTGCCGCCGCAGGTCTTACAGGTCCGGGGTTCGGTACCTGGTTTGGCACCGCTTCCCCCGCAGGTGGAACAGTTCTCGGTCCTGGGCAGTTTGATGGACTTTTCAACCCCTTTGTAGGCTTCTTCAAACGTTATAGCAAGGTCGATCCTCAGGTCTGAACCCCGCTGGGGTCCGCCACGCCTGCGGCTTCTACCGCCAAATATCGTTTCAAAGATACTGCTGCTAAAACCACCACCACCTCCGTTAAAACCGAAACCCCGGAACAGGTCATCAAAGTCCACTCCCCTGAAGATATCCTCCTGGCTCCAGCGCCCGTCAACACCGGCATGTCCATACTGGTCATACTTGGCACGCTTCTCAGAATCACTGAGCACACCGTAAGCTTCACTTATCTCCTTGAACTTCTCCTCAGCACCTTCTTCCTTGTTGCGGTCAGGATGGTACTGCAGTGCCAGCTTCCTGTAAACTTTCTTGAGTTCATCTGCAGAGGCGTTCTTATCAACGCCCAGGATTTCGTAATAATCTCGTTTATCGGCCATATGGGATCAGTTTTTAAAAAAAATAAACAAAAGGATAAGGATCAATAAATTAATCCTTGTCCTCGTCTACAACTTCGTACTCGGCATCCACTACATTGTCATCGCCAGTCTCACCCTCATTTTCGGGTCCTGAAGCTTCAGCACCAGCAGCAGCCTGCTCTTGTGCGGACTGCTCGTATATCTTGGTACTGATCTTCTGCATCTCCCTGGTAAGTTCATCGATGGCTGCCTGGATAGTATCCTTGTTATCACTGGCAATGGCCTCTCTTGTCTTCGCTACCTTTTCTGTGATAGACGTGCGCTCTTCCTCGGACACCTTATCACCCAGGTCGGACAGGGCTTTCTCAGTAGTATAGGCCAGAGTATCTGCCTG
>JAMJFV010000111.1 GCA_023544495.1 ANME-2 cluster archaeon | reverse complement strand
AGTTTGATGTGTGGCAGTTCTTTTGATTTTCTTATGCATTCTATGATCGTTTCTGTTGTTCCAAGATATTCTTGCCAGGTTCGTTTGATCTTTCCGTCAACCAGACTGCGTTCTGAGGCGTACCAGTAAGTATGACCTTTCAGTTTTTTCTTTTCTAAAAATACCATAATGTAATAATAGGGACTATCTTTATATAATCTTTTTGCTTTATTTCAGTAACAATATAGGCTTAATCAATGATTTAAATAGTTAGGGACTAAATATATAAATGTGTGACGAAGGCGTGGGATGTAGGTTTTTTCAAAAAATAGGACGTTTTTCAGTTATCTTTGAAAGTCAAGTTAGATATAGTGTCATTCAGAAATACCAGAAAAAAAGAAATGGGTTTGGCGCACAAGCGCTAAACACGGAGTATTGATTCGCGATCCTTATGTCTCGGATTTTATCTTTGTGGACAGACCCATCAGTTCTGCGGTAAGCACTATCAGGTCTTCTACCTGCATGTCATTCCCTTCGTTATCCCGCTTATTGAAATCACCGGTCTCCAAACTCATGACACTGTTCCTGCCATCACCGAGATTACGCCGGCAGAACGGACATGCAGATGAGAGGATATCTGCCTTTACATCCAGTGCATCCTTGATACGCGCAGATGCAACACCCAATGCCAGTTCAGGTATTCCGGCCTTGACACCACCGCCGGCACCGCAGCAGCGCTGAAGCTCACGGTTGCGCTCCATCTCGACGAAATTTCCACCTGGCATGCTGGCGATCAGCTTACGCGGCCCCTCGAACACACCGACATGGCGTCCAAGGTGGCAGGGGTCATGATACGTAATGGTCTTACCTTCAAGGGATTTCTCCCACGTTATCTTACCCTGTTCTACCTGTTCTGCCAGGAAGTCAGTAATATGGACTACCTCAAAGTTGGGTTTGCGTCCCATGAGCCGAGGCCAGTCAATGGTTGCGGCCCTGAAACAGCCGGCACATGCAAAGAGCACTTTCTTTACGCCCTTTGCTTCCAGTGCTTCCACGTTATGAATAGCAGCTTCTCTTGGCGTATCACCGATATGAGGCTGACCGGTCCTGATAAGTGCAGAACTACAGCACCATTCATCTTCGCCCAGCATGGTAAATGGAACATCCAGCTTGTTCAGGACCCTTGCCGTGGAGACCGCCAGAACCTGCATATTAAATCCTGCCGTACATCCTGTAAAATAAGCGATCTCAGCATTATCTGCTATCTTAACATCATCAGGTACCCATAGCAGGCGGTCCTTCTGTTCTTTCATGTAGGGATTGTGCATTTCACCAATGAGCTTGGGGAACAGGCTCTGCTTTCCATAGGGTCCGTTGCCACGTAGCACCAGTTGTTGCCTTGTTGCTTCCCACATCTCGATGGTATTAAGACCGGCAGGACATACTGTGCCGCATGCACCGCAGGTGGTACAGTGGAAAAGATGATCATTGAAATTCTGGATATCTTCTTCCGGTATCTTCCTTGGTCCGAACAATCTGGCCATAAGACCGTAGTTCTTGCCCATGAAATTCCTCCACCGGCCTATCTTATCCCTGGGAGAGATGTTCATATCACGTTTCATGGCATCAAGGGTCGGACACCAATTATCACATTCACCGCATCTCGTACATGCATCATATTGCATGAGGGATATAGGGTCTATGACATCAGTTTTTATGGAAGGTTCCCCTTTCGGGATCTCAGGTATATTTTTCTCAACGGCTTTTTTTTCGTCAGCCATGTTACTCACCTCCACCGTTTGCAATAATAGTGAGGGGTGCTGCGATCATGTGCATATATTTGCTGAAGGGAATATATGCGATACAGAAGAGCAGGGATATGGCCACATGGAACAGTGAGAGTGACTGGGCAAGTGCCGCATCAGCGCCCAAAAATGACCAGGCTGTGACCGAATCCGGCCGGTAACCCTCTGCTATGAACCCAGTTACCGTGATGAACAGTATACCCAGGACCAGTACCCAGTCAAATATCTGTGTCCTTTTACTGACTTCTGATAGAACAAGCCGTCGAATGATCGCTATTATCAATCCTAATAAAAGCAGGTATCCGAGTACTTCGTTGGGTACATCAAAGCTGTTGCGTATGGCATTAAGATCAAAACTTCCAATACCGATCTCAGAGAGCATTTCAAAGGCAGCGAACACAAGTGACAGGAGAAGCATGCCCCCCCAGCCAATGAAGATCAGCATATGCATGACCCATCTGAAGGGACTGCGTCTTAAAAGCCGGCGCTGCAGTAATATATCTAGTACCAGCGATGTAACTATTGATTGATGTTTGTTCTCACTCGCCGATTTGATAAATGCGCTGAGAAATGCTTTGATGCTTCCTCCGCCCCATTTTTTCATGTTCAATATCATTCCGATCAAAAATATAAGGATTGCAACCATTGCGATACTAAGCATCTCTATAAAGGTTGGAACCCCAGAATAATAACTAAATGCTTCACTCATTATCTATTTCCTCCTGCAGATAAGACAATTTACCATTATATCCTTCATAGGTCAACAGACCATAATTAATCAGGTCGCCTATTGGAAACTGAATATCCTAAGTATCAAACTTATATAAATATTACGTATTACCATGATTTAGTAAATGTGGCGAGGTATATTTTTATAAATATTACTATATTAATGTTTATAAATAGAAAAGATTTATTAGATACAGTAATCATTGAAACCTGAGAATACTTAAATGAGTTTCAGAAATTTTATCCAGCAGTTACGATCGGAACGGACCATTCTGGAAATCGATGACCTATTGTCACCCCGTCTTGAGGTATCCAGGAACGTTATGTATAGCCAAAACCCGGTCATTTTCAACAATGTAATGGGGCACAAGGTGGTGATGAACATTATTGCCGACCGGCAGCTGATGGCAAAGGCACTGGGGACCACACCGCAGGATATGGTACATTATCTTGCAGACACAGAACCCGATGGTAACGTAGTGATGGTCAGTAATTCACCTTCACAGGAAGTTATAGAAGACGATGTGGACCTGAACACGATACCTGTCCTTACCTATTTCCCCCGGGACGGAGGTCCGTATATTACTGCAGGAGTAGTAGTATCAGAATACAACGGTGTATACAATGCCTCCATCCACAGGCTCATGATAACAGGAAAAGATACTATGGTGGGTAGGTTGGTCGAGAACAGGCATACATATAACCTCCATAAAACCGCAATCCAGGCAGGCGAACCCCTGCCCATAGCAGTGGTAATCGGTATAGACCCGGTAGTGCTGCTGGCAACCACCACCAGGGTGCCTGAGGGAAAGGAATTCCAGTACGCAAGCGCGCTCCTGGGCCGTCCGGTGGAACTGTTCCAGCTTGAGAACGGTATCAAAGTACCCCATGCTGAATGGGTGCTGGAAGGATACATCGATCCACAGGTCAGGGTGGATGAAGGTCCATTTGTGGATATTACCGGTACCCTGGACATTATCAGGCAGGAACCTCTTATCCATATTACCAGGGTCATGCACAGGAACGATCCCATCTATCATGCTATCATGCCTGCCGGAGGCGAACACAAGATGCTTATGGGTGTGCCCTATGAACCGCTTATCATGAAAGAAGTGGGCAAGGTCTGTGATGTGCGCAATGCAGTACTGACCCCGGGAGGATGTTCCTACCTGCATGCCGTTGTGCAGATCCACCAGATACGTAAAGATGATGGAAGAAAGGCCATAGACGCGACATTTGCTGCCCACCGGAGCCTGAAACATGTTGTGGTCGTTGATGATGACATTGATATCTTCAACCTGTCCGATGTTGAGTATGCCATTGCCACCCGGTTCAGGGCAGACCGCGACCTCATTGTGTATCCCGATGTCAGGGGCAGCAGTCTTGACCCCATGTGCATGCCAAATGGAAATACTACTAAAATGGGGTTGGATGCCACCATGATACCGGGCGAGGAATATAAGTTCATGCGTCCGTCCATGCTGGAGGATTAAGATTGCATCTTACCAGAGAGGAGGAAGCATTGTTGGATGGGGAGATGGGGCCAACCCTCCAAACGGCTATGGAGCTTCTTACTGCTCTGGGTGATATCTACGGTGCAGATTCACTGGTACCCATAAAAAGTACCCAGATCGCCGGAGTCAGTTACCGGACCATCGGTGATGCCGGACTTGAATGGATATCTGACCTTAATGGAAAAGTGGTGGTCCCTTCCATACTGAACCCTGCCGGCATGGACCTTGAACGCTGGCGCGAGATGGGAGTCGATGAAGAATTTGCAGCACATCAGATCAGGATCATTGAAGCATACCGGCGTCTGGGAATACGATGCGAATGCACGTGTACCCCGTATCATATCGATGCCTCACTTGCTTCATATGGCGACCACCTGGCCTGGAGCGAAAGTTCAGCGGTCTCATATGCCAATTCCGTTATCGGCGCCAGGACCAACCGGGAAGGTGGACCATCGGCGCTTGCTGCTGCCCTCATAGGCAAGACCGCAAACTACGGATACCATTTAGACGAGAACCGGGCACCTGGTATCTCCGTGCAGGTCGATTGCCCGTTATCAGGTGCAGACTATGGCGCGCTGGGTTATCTGGCGGGGGCGCAGGTGGGTTCCGACGTTCCTATGTTCAGGTTACGGTCAAAGCCCGCAGACATTGAACTCAAAGCACTGGGTGCTGCCATGGCCGCCTCGGGTGCAGTGGCACTGTATCACGTGGAAGGTATTACTCCAGAATCCAGGTCATACCATCCCCCTGCAGAGACCATTACCATTGAACGTGTCGAACTCGATGAAGTGTTTGAGAAGAACTGCGTCCGTGAGGTTGACCTGTCAGCTCTTGGCTGCCCCCATTATTCACAGGAGGAACTGGAATCAGCTGCCCGGTTACTTGACGGAGTGAAGGTAGAAAAAGAGGTGTGGATATTCACATCACGCCAGGTCAGGGATGCATCTCCAGATACGGTACGAAAGATAGAGGCCAGCGGTGCAAAAGTATTTGCAGACACCTGCATGGTAGTATCCCCTGCCACTGACCGTTTCGGATGCGTGCTCACCGATTCTGGCAAGGCGCTGAAGTATATCCCTGGCATGTGCGGGGTTGGGGCAGCTCTGGGCAGCATTCGCGACTGCCTGAAAGGAAGAATAACCACGAAGAGCCCGGGGGAGCGCAGAGATGAAAGGGAGGGATGTTGATTAGGACTCTGAAAGGAAGACCGATTTCGCATGGATGTGGCCAGGGCGTGGCACTGGTTACCAGTGAATCCATCTCATTCCTGGGCAGTGTTGATCCTGCGACCGGCATAATCGTTGAGGAAAAACACGAATTGAAGGGACAGAGCATAAGCGGTAAAGTACTGGTATTCCCTGCAGGCAAAGGCTCGACCGTGGGTTCTTATGTAATGTACCAGTTAAAGAAGAACGGTACTGCTCCTGCAGCAGTTATCAACCGGTCTGCCGAGCCCATCGTGGCCGTGGGTGCCATCATATCTGATATCCCTATGGTGGACAGTACAGAACCTGATGCTATCAGGACTATCAAAACAGGAGACATGGTGCGGGTTGACGGCACACAAGGAGTTGTAGACATATTATGACAAAAAATGATAGCAGTCACACTGGTATAGGGGATAATTCTGGTAGAGCTGATACAACTGACGTTGCTAATACTACTGATACTACTGACATTACTGAAAGCCAAATTAACTTACTCGAATTTATCAGGTCAGAAGTACCGGATTTTAAGATTTATGAGTATTCATACGAAAATGGAGCATACTTTTTTTCAGGCACCCCGATAAACGACCCAAAAGATGTGATCAGGCGACTGTGGACACCCTTATCTATCATGGGGTACGGTGTCCAGATGGCGTACGAACTGGGTGAACATATCCTGATAGTGGCCCCGATCGAAGAAAAGCCTGAGCGAATAGGGTTGAATGTGGTGCTGGCGGTAATTACCGTTTTCACAACCATGTTCTTTGGTTCCATGTTCTTTGGGGTGGACCCGTTCGCACATCCTGAACAGATTATCAGGGGAGCGCCGTTTACCCTGGCTATAATGTTCGTGCTGGGTTCCCATGAAATGGGCCATTATATTGTTGCAAAGCTGCATGGTATGAAAACGTCCCTGCCTTATTTCATCCCTTTTATCGGAATAGGCACTATGGGTGCCATCATCAAGCACAGGGGTCCTATTCCCAACAGGACCGCCCTGTTCGATGTGGGAATTGCCGGGCCGGTTGTCGGTCTTGTTGCTTCTATCATCGTAACAGCCATCGGTCTGTCCCTGCCACCGGTAGATATTGTGCCCCAGGATGGTTTTCTTTATTATAAACTCTCACTGCCTGTGTTATTTACCTTTATTGCCAGTTTTTTGGGAGGATTGAGCAATGAAATGACCATTCACCCGGTGGCCTTTGCCGGATGGGTCGGTATGCTGGTAACCGCGCTGAACCTGATACCTGCCGGTCAGCTAGACGGTGGACATATCATGCGTGCCATGATTGGTCCCAGGGCTACATATATATCCGCTGTTGTGCCGTTCGTGCTGTTATCTATGTCACTGTTCATTTATTTTGTGATGCAGCAAAACGGTTCTATGTGGTTGTTCTGGGGTTTGTTCATTTCATTATTTGCAGTCGCC
>JAMJFV010000110.1:3002-6713 GCA_023544495.1 ANME-2 cluster archaeon | reverse complement strand
GACCGTCCACCAGCAGGTGAGACGTTCCCGTATCCGGACACCGCCTACGGAGTCATGTCCTGGTGGGACTACGGACATGTCATCACCTACTTCGGTCACCGCATACCCAATGCCAACCCGTTCCAGGCAGGTATCGGCGGCGGCCCTAACCATGCCCCGGGCGCATCTACGTTCTTTACTGCCCAATCAGAGGAAGCTGCCAATGATGTATTATGGAACCTTGGCGTCAATGGCAAACCGGGTTCACGTTACATTGTGAGCAACGCCTACATGGCCTATGCCATCACCGATATCATGGGTATATGGGACGGGCACGATTGGAATGACTACAGGACGTATGCTGTGATCTCAGGTCAGCAACAACTCGTTTACAAACAATACTGGTACACCAGCATGGAAGGTCGTCTGCATATTTTTGACGGAAGTGGACTGGAACATTACCGTCTCGTCCATGAATCACAAGCCAATCCTTATGCTAGAGGCGGCAATATGGAACAGAGCAGCAAAGCACAATATAATATGCTGTATGGTGGCAACCTTAAAATCGAGAACACTGGTTTTGTAAAGATATTCGAATTTGTCAAAGGAGCTACGATTACTGGCAGTGCACCCGATGATGCAACTGTCACGATATCAAATGATATTATGACAAACCAGGGACGTGTATTCACGTATACCCAGACAACCACCGTTAAGAACGGTACCTACCGTTTCGAAGTGCCGTATTCCACACTTGGCCCCATATCAGGCCAGACTAATTTTGACACCAGACCCACCGGTCCCTATACGCTCGCAGTGAACAATGTTTCGAAGACCGTTGACGTTGCTGAACAGGATGTATTGAACGGGGGAACACTCACGGTAAATATAGTGTAGGACAGGTCAGATGATTACATGGAGTGAACAAATATGAAACACACAGTGTTACTCATGCTGATATTGGTAAGTATGATCACTATCACCGGATGTACTTATACCAATATCCCCGAACCCACACAAATGGCTACTGAAATGCCTACTGCAAAACCTACTGCAACACCTACAATTTCAGCAACATCCACCCCGGCGTCTACTCCCAGAGATGGACCTGCAAAGGTGACCATTGAAGGGAATTCGTTTGTTCCTGACACAGTTACCATTTCAATAAAAGATGCAGTGCAATGGACTAATATGGACTCTACACCGCATAAAATAACGATTATGGGAATGGTTACAGACGACCTTGGTGAAGGCGATTCATTCGTACTTAGCTTCTATCAAAAAAAGACATATGAATATTCATGCAAATATCATCCTTACATGAAAGGAACGGTCATAGTTCAATGAAAGGATTCTTCTATTCAATTGTTGAGTTTGAAAATACTTGAGTTGATAATTTGCATCATATAATCTTTCTGACCAGTGAGTGTAAAATAGTTGCATACCCGAAAAACAACCATTGCACCATAATGCAGATGAAAAACCAATTTCACAGTCATTATTGTCTGTATCCTTTTTCCCTGGAATGGTATCCTCCTGAGTGAAGATTGGTCCGGTATCTCATAGTGACCCGAATTTTTATCTAAAGGAAATACAATTTCATTCAGTAATGTGGTTGGACGCGCTTTATTCTGCATTTGAATACCTGTTAAGGGTAATCCCTCCTACGGTGCTGGGTATCTTTATCATGGAATGGCTTGTCGAGATGGGACTGATGAACAGGTTGTCATTCGTTACTGCCCCGCTTATGCGTTTCGCCCATTTAAGAGAAGAGATAGGAGTGAGTTTTCTGGCATCATTTGGCTCGCCCACGGCAGGCAATTCAATGGTGGCCCAGATGTACAATAAGAAAGCGATCGATAAAAGAGAAACCATTATTGCCTCACTGATCAATTCATTCCCATCAACTATCGTAATATTAAGGAACATGCTGCCGGTATTGATAATATTGCTCGGTACCACGGGTCTGATATACCTTGGTATTGTAGTGTTCGTGGGAATGTTGAGGACACTTATAACACTGGTCGCAGGTCGGTTCTTATTGCAGCCCAAAGGTGAATGTGCCGTGGAATGTGAACAAGAAAAGCAGGTTGGATTTATGGAAGGATTTAAGAACGCTTCAAGATTATCGGCCAGGCCGCTCAAGAGGATAATTGTTACTATGACCATTGTATCAATTATAGTGTTCCAGCTTATTGATGCAGGATTCTTTGACAGTATCTCTGTATACCTGAACAATTCATTTATTTCCCGCTATGTGCCAGCCGGCGGGCTACCCATAATTGCGGGTTGGTTTGCCAGTAATATTGCAGCATATACAATTGCAGGTAACCTGTTGACCACAGGTATGCTCTCTTCAAAAGATATTGTTATCACGCTTTTGATAGGACGTATATTATCAAGTATTGTCAGGATGAGATCATCACTACCGTTCTATGTGGGAATATATAGATCTGACCTGGGAGTTCCGATTATGCTCATATCACTTATCATGCAGGATGGGATCATGATCGTGGTTACGGTATTATTAGTGATCTTTTGGTGAGGAGATTGGAACCCCGTATGCTGAAATATTACTATAAAATTACATCTTACGATTGAAATTCTTGATTTACAAGATAATAATTTCATTCATAATATGCTAACACAGACTAATTTTGTAATTAATCTATGGAAAGGGAAAGTTGAACAGCGACATAATTATATAGGAAAAACTACCCAATAATTATTGGGGCCGCAGATAGGGAATGTATCCAAGTAAATAATGGGAGATAAATAAACTGGTCGAATTCTTGGGTTTGTTTCATTGGAATAGCGCAAACTGTAGTAGAATTTTGGGATTCTAATATTTTGCACCTGATATTGGCCTGATATTGTTACCTGCTGCAGCCTTCGTGTTACTTGCAGTTGCACGTGCGTTGAAAATCAGAAAGAAAAGAGGTTAAAATCTATTCAAATAGGGTTTTTAATAAAAATATATTGAGGTAAAATATATGAAAATTAATAAGATAGTGATAATATTAGTTACACTTTTGAGTGTAGGGATACCAACAACAGTAGCATTTGATTCATCAATAAATGCATGCAATGGGTGTCATACATATCCGCCTAGTTCAATTAACATTATGGGAAATGTTGATACGACACTTACTGTAAGCCCTGGCCAGTCTTTTGCGGTTGATGTGACATGGACCGGCGGGGGAACAACAGCGAATACCGTTGCAAAATGGCCTACCAATTTTAATAGTATCGGTATTGTCAGAAACAATTCACAATTTGTTCCTACTCCAGTTATGTCACCGGTGGGAGTCAATCCCAGCGGCTCGTTGGTTTCCGTATTAACTGCGCCAAACACTCCTGGAGTAACTCATATACTCAGGGTATACGCAGCTACTGGTAATCCGTTTGAGACCGATTTCATGGATATAAATGTCTTTGTGGTTACACCACCGGCACAGACCTATAACATCTCGGGGTTCAAGCTCAATAGTATAGATAATTCGAGTGTTCCTGGCTGGTTTATAACACTCACGAACGATACTATGAACACCACTGTTACAACAGATGTAAATGGCATGTACCAGTTCACAGGTCTGATGAATGGCACATACACTGTGACAGAGCACGTGCAAGCTGGCTGGACGAACGTCACTCCAACGTCCATCATAGTTCTTATAGCGGGCGCTGATGTACTGGACCAGAACTTCACGAACATGCCGCCAGTTACACCAC
>JAMJFV010000110.1:0-2903 GCA_023544495.1 ANME-2 cluster archaeon | reverse complement strand
AGCGGGCGCTGATGTACTGGACCAGAACTTCACGAACATGCCGCCAGTTACACCAACAACCGGCAGTATCTCAGGATATAAGATCAACGACATTAATGGCAATGGAACACAGGACCCTGGTGAGAATGGATTAGCTGGATGGACCATCGAGCTTAGACTCATTGGAGCTGGAAAGTATATTACCAAAGAAACCACAACAGATGCAAATGGGTTTTACCGGTTCGATAATTTATCGGCTGGTGTATATCTTGTAAGAGAGAAGCAAATGAAAGGATACAGACCAAGCAGCTGTCCGGTAATAATAGTATCATTGGCAGATGTGATGAACTCAGAGAATAATTCCTTCTTCAATGTACTAAATAGCGGTAAAAAACCTATCGATAGATGAATAAAATAATCAATAAATATTCGGGTGGGGCAGATATGGAAATCTGTCCCATTTTTTTTGCGTCTGTTTCAAATGGTCTGATGTTTTCTTTCTTGTTATTGTGGCACCGTCATTGATTCAATACCTCTATCGGTATACTGGTGCAGGTGTGTAAATTATCTAACCCAGGTTATTCAAGTTCGTACTTTAAATAGTAGTATTCGGAATACATTTATTGCGGAGCTCATTGTTTTGAAATTGAATAATCTGAAGATCATATCCAGAGAAATTGGCAATCTTTTACTGATAGTCTGTGCATTATCATTCCTTTCAATATCTATTTCATTCATATTCAATGAATATCATGCAGCTTTTGGATTACTTGCCACATCTCTTCTTTCGGGAATTGCCGGACTTATATTAAAATATACGTGCAAGGATGCCAGTGACCTCCAATTGAAGCATGCAATGGCCGTCTCATCCATTGCATGGCTTATTATACCATTGTTCAGTGCTCTCCCCTTTATCTTAGTCGAAGGGATGTCCCCGTTAAATTCGTTCTTTGAAGCAGTCTCGGGATGGACCGGTACCGGACTGAGTATGATAGTTGCCCCTTCACAGCTCACCTATACCATACAGTTCTGGCGCTCTCTCACTCAATGGGTAGGTGGTGTCGGTGTTATTGTCCTGATGTTAAGCATAATAACCCGGCCAGGTACTATTATGTTCTATTTATATCGTGCTGAGGGACGGGAAGAAAAAATATTTCCCCATATCATGGATACAGTAAGAATGATATGGTGGATATATTTCCTTCTCACATTTATTTCAGTAGTAATACTCCTGGCAGTGGGAATGCCATGGTGGGATTCGATAAATCATGCTATGGTCGCCATAGGGACCGGAGGTTTTTCAGTAAAAGATGCAAGTATTGCCTCATATGATAATCCTTTTATTGAACTGGCCCTCATCCCGATAATGGTAATGGGTGCAGTTTCATTCCTTGTTCACTATAAAATATTGAAGGGCAATCCCCGTGAATTCCTGAAGGATTTACAGTGCCGTACTTTACTTGTAGTAATTATAATAGCTGCGTTAGGTCTTACACTTGAGAATTATTTCCATTTCAGTGATTGGTTACTATCATCCCGGTATTCAATATTCCAGGTTGTTTCAGCCCTGACATGCACCGGCCTGCAAACCGGAAAAATTAATGAATGGACTTCCACTGCCCATATCGTGCTCATCCTGGTAATGCTGCTGGGCGGTGCTGCAGGTTCAACAGCCGGCGGTATTAAACTTATTCGTGGTGTAGCCCTGTATTCAGGAATTAATTGGTTGTTCAAAAAGATCTCACTGCCGGAAAATGCAGTTGTCTGTCATAAGTTTGGCAATAAGGTGCTCTCAAGTGATAATATGACCGCTCTTCTCAGTGAAGCTGCTCTTATTACATTTTTATGGTTCATCTTTCTCATTCTCGGAATATTTGTTATGCTTCAGATCACTCCCTCATCGTATAATCTGGACAATGTCATATTTGAAGTGGTATCAGCACAGAGCAATGTTGGTCTTTCCACCGGCATTACGACTCCAGATATGAACTGGGTGGGAAAGATCATGTTGATAATCAATATGTGGATAGGCCGGTTAGAGATCATTCCAATTATTGTGATGTTCAAGCTTATATTCCGGGGATTTGAATAACAAAAAGATTATAACTTTTCATGACAATGAGGACCGGGTAATCAGGATATTTGACAATGGATATATTTTCAATTATTTTAATTATTGTGGGTCTTGCCCTCTTTGAAACCGTGACCAGTATCGACAATGCGGTAATCAATGCAGAAGTGCTCTCTACTATGTCCATGCGGGCAAGACGGTGGTTCCTGTCATGGGGAATTATCATTGCAGTCTTTGCCATCAGGGGCGGATTACCCTGGTTGATAGTCTGGTCATCTCATCCATCCCTGGGTCCCGTTGATGCTTTTACAGCCATGTTCAGCAATGATCCGGAGATAGCAATGGCCATCGAAGAATCATCACCGGTCTTACTGGTATCAGGTGGTGTTTTCCTGATATTCCTGTTCTTTCACTGGCTGTTCATTGAAACCAAGAACTACGGTCTGCGGGGGGAGAGGTTCTTTTACCGGCACGGGGTCTGGTTCTTTGCAGTAGTGTCAATTATTCTAAGCATAATAACGTGGTTTTCCATTCAACAGAACCCGTATATGGCATTCGGTGCAGTGCTGGGTTCAACGGCATTTTTCATTGTTCACGGTTTCAGGCAGAATGCAGAACAAAGAGAAAAAGAACTTATAGGTAATACGAATCTGACCGACTGGAGCAAGATCATGTACCTGGAAGTGATCGATGCAACATTTTCGATCGATGGTGTGGTGGGTGCATTCGCATTTACCCTCTCAGTCCCGTTGATCCTGATCGGGAACGGTTTCGGTGCCATAATGGTGCGCAATCTCACAATGAGCAACATTGACAGGATAAAAAAATATCTGTACCTGAAAAATGGAGCAAT
>JAMJFV010000010.1 GCA_023544495.1 ANME-2 cluster archaeon | reverse complement strand
CATTACAACCAATGTTGGAAAGTAAAACGCTATGCTGCGTCGTGCTACCTATAGTGATTGTGATATAATCGGTATAAATCTAGACTTTTCCGACAGTCTCATCATAATTATTTGCCACGTCCGAAAATTTTATATGTCAATAAAATAAGTTATCTAACAAAAGATTATGGAATGGTGATAAAATATTCCTATAATGGAAAATATCCGTACATTTATTGAACTTTATAATGTAGGAGCTGCGTTTATCCTCATTTTTATGATTGCACAGATTCTGATCATGCTAAAAGATGTTGATAAGACCGTCCTTCGGGCCAGAGTATTCTTGAAAGAGGATATTCTTGAAAAAACATGGATGTTCATAGCCATTGCAGGAGCATCTTTTGCCCTTCATTCAGTGACAAACTTCATTGAGACCCTGTTGGAAATTAACACGTATTATTTAAATGAGATAACACAGATCGTTTTCCTTATAGCATTTATCCTTGCAGTATACCAGTGGTATGTTTTCCTGGGCAGTCTCGATAAAAAAGAATAACATGGTATTTGCAGCACTGGAAATGACTCGATATGCTTTCTAGGATCTCAGCGCGACTTTTGGAAAAATTTGAGGCAAAAGATATTGCCAGGGAACATGCATTAAAATTGTCTCGTACCATGGTCAGGCTCAGTAGCAGGGCCATCAAGTCCATCCACAGAAAGCAATTCGACCAGGCACGAGAGATCATTGCAGAAGCAGGGGCATTAAATACTGAAATAAAATCTATACTTGCAGATCATCCTGAACTGTACTTTGCCGGATTTCTCGAGCAGGCCCAACAGGAATATGCCGAAGCAACTATCCTTTATTGCATTATTAAAGAGAACAGGATACCCGACACTACAGAAATAGATGTTGAAGACCCTGCATACCTGCTGGGATTAGGGGATGTAGTAGGAGAACTGAGGCGTTTGATCCTTGACCTGATCAGGCTTGACACACCCGAAGAGGGTGAAAAATACCTGGATATCATGGATGACATGTATACTACCATGTTATTGTTTGATTTTCCTGACGCGTTGCTCAGGGGATTGAGACATAAGGGAGACGTAGCTCGCAGTCTTGTCGAGCGCACGCGTGGTGAACTGACCAATTCCATAGGACACGCAAAGCTTAAAGAACGCATGTCTGAACTTGAAAAAAAGCTGGAATAGATTTTGTGTACGGTGTAACTTATATTTTATGTGTAAAAGGCTTTGGTGTAATTTATATACCAACATTGTTGTATATAATTACGTTTTAACAGGACGGCTGACATGAAATTTGACCCTGAAGATATTAAGAAAGCGGCAAAAGAGGATTTTGATGCTGCCTGGAATCGTGGAAAAGAGTACATAACACAACCCACTATCCCGGACCAATATCCCAGGTTCAAACTGGGTTACGGGAAACCCCATCCGATCTACGACACTATCCAGAAACTGCGGGAGGCTTATCTTCACCTGGGATTCACTGAAGCTTCCAATCCATTGATAGTGGAAGACAGGGAGATACACAAGCAGTTCGGGTATGAAGCACTGGCTGTCCTGGACCGCTGTTTCTACCTTGCAGGCTTACCCAGGCCCAATGTTGGCATATCTGAGGAGAGGATAACCCGTATAAGGGAGATCATCGAGGTAGATGATACCGGGATAGATACCATTCGCAAGATCTTACATTCATACAAGAAAGGTGAGATCGAAGGCGATGACCTGGTGCCCGAAATATCTCACCGGCTGGATGTGCCAGACTCCAAGGTAGCAGTGATGCTGGATCATGTTTTTCCTGAATTCAAGGAACTGGTGCCAATCGGCTCTAACAAGACCCTGAGAAGCCATATGACCTCTGGCTGGTTCATTTCCCTGGGGGCAATGGTTGAGCGGGCCCGACCTCCGATCCGGTTGTTCAGCGTGGACAGGTGTTTCAGGCGGGAACAGCAGGAAGATGCGACCCGGTTGATGACCTATTTCTCTGCATCATGTGTCATCATGGACCCCGAGGTTACCGTGGAACATGGCAAGGCCGTAGCTGCCGGGTTATTGTCCCAGTTCGGCTTTGAGAAGTTCAGTTTCAGGCCCGATGAGAAGCGCAGCAAATACTACGTACCGGATACCCAGATAGAGGTATTTGCCTTTCACCCGGGCCTGGTAGGCAGCAGCACAAAATACAGTGACGGGTGGGTGGAAGTGGCCACGTTCGGCATATATTCCCCATCTGCCCTTGCCCAGTACGACATACCCTACCCGGTAATGAATCTGGGATTGGGTGTGGAGCGGCTGGCTATGATACTGCACAACTCAACTGACGTGCGAGCCCTTACGTATCCCCAGTTCCCGGTGTACGAGGACGAATGGAAGCTGACTGATGAGGAACTGGCAGGCATGGTATCTGTGGAAAAGGCACCTGCAAGCAGGGAAGGATGGGATATCCAGCGCGCCATTGTCAGGGTATGCGAGGAGCACGGTGGCGATGCCAGCCCGTGCAATTTCCTGGCATGGGAAGGTAAGGTGACGGGCCGGAGCGTTAAGGTTTGGGTAACCGAACCTGAAGAAACTACAAAGCTGTGCGGTCCTGCTGCCATGAACCATATTGTGGTGGTGGATGGGGATGTTCTGGGACTGCCCGATTCACTAAGGTACGAGAAGATGTTCAGTCAGGGTACGGTAGCGAATCTGAGATATGTAGAAGCCTTTGCGGCTTTGGCTGCAGCAGATATCGAGTCTGCTTCGGTCACAGGGGATGCGACCGAAACGAGGGTACGCATCGTGAAAGTACCCTCAGAGGTGAATGTGAAACTTGACCCCATAGCCCAGCGCTACATCACCGGGCACAAAAAGAAGATCGACCTTCGCGGTCCGGTTTTTACGACCGTCAGGTCTGAATTTTTATGATTCTATATACTATCTATAATAGACAATCTGGTGAATATAACTATTTAATACGTAAACATTTAATATGTAAACTATATAAACATTTAATATATTAACTATATAAAACATTTATTTCTATTCAGATGGGATCCAAATGTCACGAAAAAAAGAAATTGTCATTGTCCTGTTGATACTGACATCAGTATCAATGATTCCAGGATGCACAGGTATCGACCCAATTGAGAACACGAATGATCAAAAAAGAGTTGAGGCTAACGGTAAGGAACTATACGACCATATTACCATTGGGAACAACTATCAGAACTGGTCTTACTGGCCTGGTAAAGGTGAATTTGAGCCGGCACGTGATCCTAATGGTGACCTCGCTACCACATACGTTTCTAATACTTCCCTGTCTTCACTCGAAAATAAGGAAGGGAATATGTCCGCAGGGAGTATCATCGTCAAAGAGAACTTTGAACCGGATAAAGATCTGGTTGCAATTACAGCCATGTACAAAGTGGATGGATATGACCCTGAACATAACGACTGGTTCTGGGTAAAATATTCACCTGATGGAACTATCGAGGCAGAAGGAATGATTGAGGAGTGCAATGAGTGCCACGGGATGAAAAAGAGTAATGACTATATCTTTACTGCTAAATTGACTGAAGGAATTCCCGCAGCCACACCGAATACTTCCCGGACTCCAAATGCCACACCCACTCCTGAACCGACACCCAGGCCAGATATTAAAACGATGGATATATGGATCGAAGGTCATGTATTCAAACCCTATGGAAATGTGGAAATAAACATGGGGGATACCATTGAATGGATGAATCATGAAAAATACAAGAATCCACGCGACCTTATAAGCGAAGATGGATTATGGGATGAACCTGTACACCTGAATTACATGAAGAAATTTAATTACACGTTCAATGAAACAGGAACATACTACGTCAGTCTCAGGTTAAATGAAGTGGGTTCAAGGCAGAAGATCACAGTAATATGAAATTAACAACTATACCGACTCTGCCTTAATGAGAATTACAGATAGTCTTAATAAACTGCGAATGTATTAATACTGGTACGGTAAAATGATACAGTAAGCTATTAGCTTTATGAGGTGAAATGAGATGGAGAATAAACATGTTTTTTTAATTATACTGGTTACAGTTATGCTGGCATTATCCCTGTTTGTATCGGGTTGTACTGATACCGGAACGGAAATTGAACCCACGACAACTGCAACCCCCACAGAACGTCCTACAGAAGAGGAAACATCCGAAATGACCGTTACGCCCACGGCTGAACCCACCACCCCACCTAATCCGCAGGAGTACTTGATCAGGATCGATAATTATATGTTCCTGCCTGTCGGGGACAAGGAAATAAATGTGGGCGACAAGATCATCTGGCGAAACTTTGAGGATATCAGGCAGGCACGAGTGCTTGTAAATGAGAACGGTATATGGGAAGAGGAACAGTATCTCGGTTATATGAGACAGGTTAACTATACCTTCAACGAACCGGGATTATATACATTCTACCTCAAAGGCAGGGAAGCGAAAAAACTGAATGTCACTGTGGTATAGTACACAATGAACACACCGATCATTGGTGAGGGGAATATCTGGATCAGACTTCCCTTCCCTGATGATTCATCAGAGTTCACTACTTCTTCTGCATCAGTATTCTATAATCCAGAAATGGAATTGAACCGCGATATTACTGTAGCAGCTATTTCTGGTTTTATCAAACGGATAGAAGTTGAGCCTGCTTTGCTATCCTATGCTGATGTTATGTCTGCTTCCGGTATCAGGGGTATTCGTATGGCCAGTGAGGTAGGGGTGAAATGCTGGCTCAATGACTGGGATCAGGAAGCTTATGAAATAATACAGGAAAATATTACGCTGAACCATCTTGAAGGAATATGCACTTCCTCACACCAGAATGCCAATACACTGATGCATCAGGAACAATTTGATATTGTTGACCTTGATCCGTTTGGCTCTCCTGCACCATTCATGGATGCTGCTGCTCGCTCGGCCCGGCGATTGCTATGCATCACTGCCACCGATACGGCGCCCCTGTGCGGTGCCCATTTGAAATCAGGAATTCGCAAGTATGCGGCCGTACCACTGAACACCGAATACCACAGGGAAATGGGGGCGCGTATCCTGCTGGGTGTGGCGGCCCGGGCACTTGCGCGGAGGGATAAGGGAATGAATGTGCTGCTCACCCACGTAACCCGTCACTATGTCAGAGTATATCTTGAGATCATCAGGGGAGTGCCCTTTGCTGATGCGACCATGGAGAAGATGGGGATCATCAGCCACTGTTTCCAGTGTGGTTTCAGGTCATGGGAATACGGGCTTATACCTGAACCGGTGTCCGCATGTCCAAACTGCGGGAAAAAACTGAAATTTGCCGGACCCTTGTGGCTGGGCACTATCCATGACCATGATTTCTGCCGTATTGTGCTGGACGAACTTACTTATAGGAAATCCGGAAAATGTAAAGATGCTGTGAAGATCATCGAATTTTGCAGGGATGAAGTAGACATTCCTACCTATTATGACCAGCACTGGTTGTGCAAACAAAATAAAATATCAGCCGGACCCATCGATGAACTGGTCGAAGAGCTCATATCTGCACAATTTCGCACATCACGCACGCATTTTTCCGGGACCGGATTTAAGACAGACGCGGGTCTTGACAGGATAACTAAAACATTGCACGAGCTTGATTTCAAGAGGAATGCTCGTCGATAGCTTTTTGGTAGTGTACGATTTATACTAAACCGTGATATGTAACATTTATCTATACAATCATTAAATAGAGGTCATCAATTATGACAAATCCTGTAGCAATCCTGTTCAACCATATTCGCGGTCCAAAACCCAGGATATCCCAAAGTCCATACGTCAGATTGCTGGACCTGAAATCCAAACCTTACTTTATCGTAGCTTCAGTTGAAGTGGGCAATACCACTACGAAATCCATTCTTACCGCCACCAATCTTGAGACCGGCAAAACCAGTCTGGTCAACAAGACCGTGAAAATGACCCGGGACGTAAGGAGTCCCAGACCTGATGAAGAGATATTCGGTAAGACCCTCACAGGAGTACCATTTACCAGGGAATCTGTTGCCGAACTGGTGCGCGATACACTGCTGGAATCTGTGCAAAGTGCCAGCCTCGATATTAAGGAAGACCTTCATTTTGTGGTACGCTCAACCGGTGTTGTGGCAGGATTTAATTCTCCTGATGAGGTGGGCAATTTTGTCAAAGCCCTGGCCGACGGGTGCATGATGGCGGGAGTGCCGCCAAAGAATATGATACCTGCTATGTCAATCGAAAACGTACACGCTCGTTTCAGGAAATTCAGCCTGATCAAGAAGATAGTATTTACCGGTGCAGTGGGTGGTGTGCTTCCCCCTACCGGGGCCTCCGGTCTTGAAATTGTTGCGAACGAGATGGAAGGTGAACTGGCCACTGCCGGTATCAAGGAAGGTGCGAAATGGACTGGAATTGATTTCAGGAACCCATGTGTATCCATTGATTTTGGGACCACGCTTGATGGCCGTATCACCAATGATGATAGCCCTTATGCAAAAACCGTCGGGAATTTTGCAGGGTATGCCGGTGCAATCCCTGATGCTATTATAAAGGGTACACACCTGGTAGATGAAAAGGTAGGTACTGCCCTTGACCTTTTCAATAACAAACCTGTTGGTCTATTTACCTGGATGCGCCGTAGCAAGGTCATTCAGGAATATGCTGCAAGACTGAATGAACGAATATCTATTGAAGTGGTGCCCGATAATGTAACCAGGTACGGCAGTGTACCGGTAAATCCAGGCGCTGCGAAGGGTATTGGCGTAACCCTCATCGGATGTGATGTGGGGAAAAACGGTTCCGGCCTGGAAGATCTCTCGAAGATAGGAGGTGAGGTATATCGACGTTATGGCCTTTCTACCATGTTCGCGGTAGTGGATACGGTATGTGCAGATATGGCACAACGGATGGTGAAGGTTGCCATGGACAGGGATCTGGTCACAGAAAAGAGTGCTATTGGATTTACAGGGCGCGCAGCCATTACCGGATGTAAACCCAGGTTGATACTCAACCGGATACAAAAACTGGGCCTGTATGATGCACCTGAGAATAGTGTGGTATTCGTGGACGACGGACTGGCCAGGGGTGCTGCGGTCATGGCACGATGCATGAATTCACTGGGCACTCCTAAAAATCCACTTGGCGGCACCAGGGGGAACAGATGTGTCCTGCGTGAGCGGATGAAGATACAGGGCAGCGGGCGTATTGATAAGAAAGATATGGAAAAACTGATTTCCAGAGAGTCAGGTATAGGACGTTCAATGTCATAGGAGCGAGTATTTTGGATATAACAAATGGTACGCCAAAAGCTATAATATTGCTGGGATGCCCCGAGGTACCGGTGCAGACCAGCCTTGCAATTTATCTCACAGACCTGTTGAACAAAAGTGGTGTACATGTAAGGATAGCAGGCAATAAGGCTGCGCTGGAACTGGTCAGTACAGCGGATCCGGCGGGATATTATGTAAGGGATACGGCAGACCTTGATGCCACGATCGGCGCTCTTGCCAGCAAGGAGGTGGATTGTGATATTTGCTATGTCTTTATTCACAATGATGCAGGAGTATCATATCTTGCCACTGCCAGTGCACTGGTAAGTGGGGAATGTGCAGGCATCATTTTCGGGAACAGTGCACAATCCCTGGGGGAACAGTGTGATAACCTTGGACTTGCGAATATCCGGGCCAGGGCCGTACACAATCCCAGACCGCTCAAGTCCAGGATACTATCGGAGGTGGAACGTTGGGTTGCATCAACGAAATGAAATATGAGGTGTTGCTATCGAAGATCACATTCAGGGAATGTGCCGCATACCTCAGTTCCAACTACAGTGAACTCTACACTGTCCAGCCAGGGTATCGTATGTTCGATGTGTTCATTATCGGTGTGCCTCCCATCTATGTGGGAGTGGACGGTGACAATATCATCTTCCCCTATACGAAACCGTGCCACGGTACTTTTGTACTGAGGATCAACAGCCCTGAAGAGATCGAAAGACTGAAAAGAACGGCCAGTAAAGTGAAGAAAAGTAGAGCGAAATAGCATGACGTGAGATCGCACAATGAAGGGGAGCAGGATAGAGTTGAGTGAAGTAGCCTGATGTAAAGGAGAGTGAAGCGGAGTAGAATGGAATTCAGGTATACCATTACAGGCTGGCGGATGTAGAGCAGTCAAGTGCCCACCTGATAAATTCGGGTGTTGGGAATTCATGGATGGTGGTAGCGATGATCTGTCCATTGCCATATTCCATGGCCACAAGGACTGGTTCACGGGATTCGTTCATCATGATGCAGTTTCCGTCACATGATGTGAAGAATCCGTCACATTCAGGTCTGGTATCTGCAATGATCATTGATGCTTTGTGGTGGCAATGCTCTGACAGTTCTGCAGGACCGTAGCGCTGGACATACTCGATCTTCACAGACAGCCAGTCATAATCATGGAATTCTGTCAGAGCCCCGTAAACCAGCAACGTTCCACCGGCTGTGATAAAATTATCTATCCTCTGCCGATTGCGCATGAGTGAAGGCAGCACACTGGAATACCGGAGATTGGCAAAACCTGTGGGGATGATCACCAGTTTGCATTTTGGGACAAAATGTGAACCCAGTGATGCGGGATGTATCAAACGGTAATCAAAACCGTGCTCTACAAATAACTTTTCAAAAAGTAATCTGGAATCCCATATAAGACCTATATCAGGCATAACAATATATATTACACATCATCTGCAAATAATTATCTTATCAAAGGGGTGAGGTGTTGGAAGATTCGATCAAAGAGATCATGTCTACATTCAAAAAGAGCCTCCAGGCCGATGGCGGGGATATTGAACTTGTAGACATTTCAAATGGGATCGTCAAAGTACGAATTACGAGGACCACTGTTCCTGTTACCTTCAGTACGTTTTTGAGGGATTACCGGACAAGGGAGGGAATTTCATGCGGAAAGTGCCGTATACCAACGAGTACTATTGTCGGGGCACTGGAATCTGCATTAAAGGAAAAAGTACCAATAATAAAGGTGGAAGCAGTGAAATAGATTTCATTTCAGGTATTTTAGATTGCTATGGTGTGAATTATCACCCGTATCCAGTCTCTGGTGATGGAGCTATGATATCCTGGACTTGATTTTGGTTGAACCGCACACCGGACAGTGTGTTGCATCCTTTTTCATGAAAGCTTTCATGCAGGATCTGCAATAGTACATAGCACTGTTTTGTTTCAGGGCTTCAATGTCCTCGGGCATTGCGGAAAAACTGATCGAAGTACTGCACATGTTTGCTACCTCCCTCATTCAATTATGTTAATTTTTGGTACATAAAACCTTTGATGGAGAATATCAATGAAGTGTACCATCTTGAGAGTATCGAGACGCTGCAGGAATATCAATGAAGTGTACCATCTTGAGAGTATCGGGACGCTGCAGGAATATCAATGAAGGACAAAATATATGAATAGTGGAGTAGTATGCAGGGCATATTACAATCATAGGAGCCACAAAATGGGAATCAGACCAAGTTATATTAAATCTCTTGCAAATCAATTATTGAATGAGAAGGGCGATGTATTTACCGGTGATTTTGAGGCAAACAAGCCTCTTGTCACCCAGTTCACTGATGTTCAGAGCAAGGTCATCAGGAACCGCATAGCAGGATACATCACCAGGAAAAAGAACAGACAACCCTATATCAGGTAAATTATGGGTGGTACTGGTATGCTGGATGGCGTACTTGTTGCTTTGATAACCCCTTTCACCAGGGACGATGTGATCGATACAGATGGAGTTCGCTCCAATATCGATTTCCTCGCAAATAAGGGGATTTCAGGCATCGTACCTTCAGGAACGACCGGTGAGTCTGCCACACTTACTTTTCAGGAACATAAGGACCTTATTGAACTGACAGTGGATCACAGTCCTGTGGCTGTCGTTGCTGGAACTGGCTCAAATAGCACTGCAGAGGCACTTGAGCTTACACAGTATGCAGCAGATGCGGGAGCTGATGCTGCATTACTCATAACGCCTTATTACAACAAACCCAATGATGAAGGGCTGGTAAGACATTTCACCAGGATAGCGGATAATGCAGATATTCCGCAGATACTGTATAATGTACCTTCCCGGACGTGCATCAATATGAAGCCTGAGGTAGCAGCCAGGCTTGCACGGCATCCCAACATTATCGGTATCAAGGAGGCAAGCGGCGACCTGGAACAGATAGCTGAGATCATCACATTGACCCAAGATGAGGATTTCATATTGTTCTCGGGAGACGATGCCATGACCCTGCCTATAATGGAGCTGGGCGGCGCTGGAGTTATCAGTGTGACTGCAAATATTGTACCGGAAAAGATGGCGGCTATGGCTGCAGCTTTTAAGAAGGGGAACAAGACCGAGGCGGAGAGGATTGAAAAGGAACTGCTACCCCTGATCGATGCACTGTTCCTTGAAACAAATCCCATACCGGTAAAAAGGGCGGCTGAACTGATCGGTCTGGCCGCAGGACATCTGAGATTGCCCCTGGCACCCATTAGTACCGACAATGAAGCAAAGCTGATAGCAGAATTAAAGGCTATCGGGGCGCTGTAATATGATACGGGCTGCAGTCACGGGCGCATGCGGCCGGATGGGAACCCTTATCATCCGAAATATTTTTGCCGCGCACGATATGGAACTCTCGGCAGCATTTGATATTGCAAATATAGGTATGGATGTGGGCGAAGCCATTGGTTCCGGGCAGCTGGGTGTGGCTGTATATGATCCTGATGATATGGAAAAGGTGATCAAGGATTCGGGTACGCAGGTTGTTATAGATTTTACGATTGCTACAGCATCAGCCGTGAATGTGGTCAGAGCGGCATCTGCCGGGGCCAACATGGTGGTGGGTACCACAGGTTTTAACGAGGCACAGATGCGGCAGATGCGCCAGGCCATCAATGATAATGGTGTGGCTGCGGTCATTTCGCCTAACTTCGCAGTGGGCGTCAATGTCTTCTGGGAATTGCTCAAGGAGGCTGCCGGAAAACTGGACGGGTTCGATGTGGAGATCATGGAGGTTCACCACAACAAGAAGAAGGATGCACCCAGCGGTACTGCAGTGAAGGCTGCACAGGTCATCAATGATGTACTGGGCGGCAGGGAGTATGTGTACGGCCGCCAGGGAATTGCGTCACGGGGTGATGAGATCGGTATTCATGCCGTGCGGGGCGGCGATGTGGTGGGGGACCATACGGTAATGTTCTTTGGTGATGGTGAACGCATCGAGGTACGGCACCAGGCCCATAGCAGGCAGGCGTTTGCCAGAGGGGCTGTCATGGCTGCCGGATGGGTGATGAGGCAGCCGGCCGGGGTGTACGGGATGGCTGATGTGCTGGGGCTGGGGAAGTAGGGTGTGAAAGCAGCCGAAACAGGCTTTATACATTGTATGGGAAATGCTGGTTTGTGACTTTGGACGAAAAGTGATGCGAATTTTCCCTTCATCTTCAGGACCTTCTCAAACAATAGCTTCAAATTCCCGGCCTTCACCCTGTATTGTTTCAATTACTTGATAAGAAGTTCACTGTCAGAATAATGTTCAACCTCATCTTTACAGTAATGTGCACTGAACATTGCGCTATAACTATAAAGGAACAATACCAAATGTCTGTCTGTAATTGTATTTCATATTGGTACAATATCTGTTACAACATTAGTGAAGTGGGGCTATGATAGAAATAAAAGAAAATATATTCTGGGTGGGCATTAAGGATTGGGAAATTAAAAAATTCCACGGTGAGGAGTATTCCACACACCGCGGCAGTACCTATAACAGCTATCTTATAGAGGACGAAAAGAACGTACTTGTGGACACAGTCTGGACTCCGTTTAAGGAAGAATACGTAGCCAGGCTGGATGCAGAGTTCGGGCTTGATAACATCGATGCTGTTGTCGTGAACCATTCCGAATCAGACCATTCCGGAAGTCTGACACACCTCATGGCACAGATACCGGATGTCGAGATATACTGCACAAAGAACGGGCATGATATGATCCACCGACATCATCACAAGGACTGGAAATTCAATGAAGTAAAGACGGGTGACACATTGAAGACAGGCAAATACGAGCTTGTCTTTGTGGAAGCTCCGATGCTGCACTGGCCTGATAGCATGTTCACATATGTTAAAGGGGCTGACCTTTTGCTTCCCAATGATGCCTTCGGCCAGCATTATGCCACATCTGCCATGTACAATGACGAGGTCGACCAGTGCGAACTGTTCCAGGAAGCGATCAAGTATTATGCCAATATCCTGACCCCGTTCAGTTCCCTTGTGAAAAAGAAGATCGAAGAGTTCAAGGCAATGAATGTGCCAGTGGATATGATTGCACCGAGTCATGGCGTGATATGGCGCAAGGATGCTCTGGACATTGTCGGGAAGTATTACGAATGGGCTGATGCGTACCAGGAGGACTTTGTTGTTATTGCCTATGATACCATGTGGAACGGGACAAAGTCCATGGCCGAAGCTATTGCATCCGGTCTGAAAGAGAGTGGTGTGCCCTGCAAGTTGTTCAATATTGCAAAGAGTGATATGAACGATGTCATAACAGAGATATTCAGGGCAAAAGGTGTCATAATCGGTTCCCCGACAATTAACAGGAGGGTGCTTTCGTCTGTGGGTGCCCTGATAGAGACTATGAAGGGCCTGCGGTTCAAGAATAAGGTCGGAGCAGCATTTGGTGGTTATGGCTGGACCGGTGAGTCGGTGAGTATTATTGAAGAAGGGCTGAAGAGTGCCGGCATCGAGGTGGTTGTCCCCGGGATCAAATTCAGGTATAATCCGACTGGTGATGAACTGGAAGAATGCAAACTGTTCGGGAAGCAATTCGCGAAGAATCTAAAGAAATGATGGTATGAAGCTTCTGTTAAAGAAAATGCTTTTCCCATATCGTTCAATTCATCAGTGGCAATATCGTCATGGATTGTGGAGTTGACTCAATGATATCTGATGCATATTCAAAAACGGGTTGTGGTGGGGGGTGTGAACAGGATCAGGATGACCAGTGAGAGAATCAGTAACCATCCAGTGCCTCATTCACCAGCCCATCGATCCTCGCCACCCTCTTGTCAGTCCTGCGGACATGCTGGTGTTTCACTGATGTGAATTTTCCCTTTACTTTAAGGACCTTTTCGAACAGGGGCTTCAAATTTCCGGCTTTCACCCTGTATTGCCCTTTCAACTGCTTGACCAGCAGTTCACTATCAGAATAATGCTCAACCTCGCCCTTACAGTAGTGTGCGGCGCGTTCCAGTGCCGCCACCAATGCCCGGTATTCGGCCTCATTGTTTGTTGCATTCCCAATGTATTCGGCCTTTTCCTCAACAACACTCCAATCACTATCATATATCCCATATCCTATGGCTGAAGCACCGGGATTGCCCCTTGAAGCCCCGTCAGTTACCACAAAGACCTTCTGAAATTTCGACATCATATACTCACAATGTTTTAGTAACATAAACAATATTCTCCCAGCATACATATGGAGGAATCACATCTGGACCTTGATACGATAGCCTATGAGATCCGGGCATTCGAAGGACTTACCCGGAAGCATTCTATCTCTGATATTACCAATATCTTCGAGCAGGTCAGGTCCCTGTACGGAAACTGTATCATAGATTTCGGGGACGACGCCGCAGTGCTGGACTCGGGCGGCGATGAAGTAATACTCTTCGCTGCTGACGGCATCTGGGGCAGGCTCCTTGATGCTAGTCCCTGGTGGGCGGGCTACAGTTCGGTACTGGTCAACGTCAACGACATCTCTGCCATGGGAGGCAGACCATTGGGTATGGTCAATGTACTGTCCAGCAGCGACAAGGGTGCATGTATCCAGTTGCTCAACGGGATAAAGGACGGCATATCCAAATTCGGGGTCCCTATGGTGGGCGGACACCTGCATCCTGACACCCCTTATCTTTCCCTGTCAGTAGCCATTGTCGGTGTAGCCAGGAAGGATTGCCTGATACGTAGCGATACTGCAAGGGTAGGCGACCAGGTTATCGTTGCCTATGATATGGTCGGCAAAGTCGGTCCCAATTCCCCCTATAGCTGGGACACAACCACCATGAAGGAACCCGAAGATGTACGGGGAAAATACATGGTAATGCAGACCATAGGGGAAGCACATGCAGTAACTGCCGGGAAGGATATCAGTAATCCTGGTACCCTGGGGACGCTTGGCATGTTGCTTGAGACCAGTGGCAAAGGAGCAGTGGTCGACCTGGACAAAATACCTGTACCTTCCGGTCTGGACTTTATACAGTGGCTGAAGATATATCCTGCCACGGGCTACATTGTCACGTCATTACCCGAAGATGCAATGCGCTGTATCACACTGTTCGAAGAAGCAGGCATTACGGCCCGGGTGATTGGTGAGATAACCGGTGATAAAAAGCTGACTATCACAAGTGGCAATGAAAGCCGGGTGCTGTTAGACTTTGAACAGGACATTGTCACAGGGATCACTGCCAGATAACCTGAGGTGTTGATGACGATCAAAGTTAAAGGTATTGCAAAGTCTACTCTGGATTTCATTCTTGAGGTTTCAAAATCATCTGCACCGAAAGAATTTGCAGGACTATTGCGGGCCGAAGAAGGTATAATAAAAGATGTGATATTCCTGCCAGGCACCGAGTCGTCCCGGATAAGTGCCACACTACGATTATTCATGATGCCAAATATCAGTATCGCAGGTTCTGTTCACAGCCATCCAACATCAAATACTAATCCATCAAGGGCCGACCTTGCCCTGTTTGCCAGGGTCGGTGGCCATAACATCATTGCAGGTGCACCGTATGATATGCGTTCGTGGCGGTGTTATGACTCAAACGGAATTTCAATAACACTTAATGTGCTAGATATCGAATTTGATGATGATGACAGCAATGCAGTATTACTGTAATTTCAATAACATATAGTTTAAATATATTCTCGTGTAATTATAATGAGTGCATCATGTAAGAACATGGTTCGGGATTTATACGGTGAAAAATGGACATATACTTACCTGTGACCTGTATCCTAAAGACGTGAAAACCCTTGTGGACAGATTACAGGAAGTTCAGATAAATCTAATATCCGATAATGTGGACGGCCTGGACCTGCGAGTTGCTGCTAAAGAATGTGGATTTGTGACTACCGAGGAAGAATATAATGTTCTTTTTCATGCGGTGTACACGGAACTTGCAACTCGGCAAATTAAAGCCACCAGGTCGAACGACACAATACTTGTCCAATCAATCGAAGCATTGGACGACCTGGACAGGATTACGAATGCATTGTCTGAGCGATTAAAAGAAATATATGACCTGAATTTTCCTGAGATCGGATTAAAAGGCGAAAAGCTCGTACATTTTGTATCTGAACACGGGACCAGGAAAAATCCTAACCACTTTGGTCCGGAAAATGAGAATATGCATATCCTTGCAGAAAGCTCAACTGGAATGGAATTTCCGGAAGCATTTGCACATACTATCAAGGACATGGCGTCAAACATAGAAGGACTTTATGAAGCCAAAGACCAGATCTCCAAATTTATTGAAATCCACATGGAACGTAACTATTCAAATCTGTCCGATGTTGCAGGTGTCAATATCAGTGCCAGATTGATCAGTATAGCCGGAGGAGCCCAAAAACTTGCCAGTATGCCGGCAAGCACTATTCAGATACTGGGTGCAGAAAAAGCACTGTTCAAACATCTCAGGGGGAATGCCACTTCACCCAAACACGGTGTGATATTCCAGCATCCTTTTGTCAGGGAATCCCCATGGTGGCTGAGGGGCAAGATCGCTCGATTGCTGGCTGCAAAAATATCACTGGCTGTGCGGGTGGACTTCTATGCAGGGGATTTCAGAAAGGAAATTACAGAGGACCTCACCCGGAAGGTTGAGGAACTACATATAAAGTATCCGTTCCCGCCAAAACGGAGGGGCAGCAAGAAACCAGACGTCTGATATTGTACGTTCACTTCCAATATGTGATCCGCCCGCATGAATCAATAAACCTGGGTGCAAACTCCCGGTACGATGCTGCATGCAGGTGGGAATAAACTCCCATGGTATTCTTGACCATCAACCCGTCGTACCCATCTTTAATTCCAATACCCCTCTCCAGTTTTATCCCGAATCTGGCATTATCGGGGATATCAATGATCTCTGAATGGTGGAATTCATGGCCAAAAAATGTGTCCCTGGTATTTCCTATGGGTGTTCTTTCAACAAAACTACCACGGCTGTAACTGACAACCCGGCTCCGTCCCATCATTGTCCTTCCGGGCAGTGCGCCCACCATTGCATATTTCCCTTCAGGCATATCTGCAGTGCGGTACGAAGATGTCTTCACTTTCCCGGTGACTATTTCACCGGTAAGATACATCAAACCCCCGCATTCGGCATAGATCGGCATTCCAGCCCGTGACATCGCGTAAATATGCTGTCGCATACTTTCGTTGGCCGACAGTCCCGGAGCATACAGTTCTGGGTACCCGCCTCCAATGTACAGCCCGTCCATTTCGGGTGGATGTGCATCATTCAAAGGACTGAAAAATTCAAGTTTCGCCCCTGCCAGTTCAAGCAGGTCAAGATTGTCGCGGTAATAAAAGTTGAACGCCTCGTCCAGGGCTATTCCAATAACAGGATTGTTCCCTTCCGGGACTGCGACGAATATATCAGGTTCAGGACGTTTCATAGGTGGCGCACTTTTTGCCATTTCAAGCACAGTATCAATCTCAATACCTTCCCTGATGATATCTTCGATCCCTTTGATGCGCCTGTCAAAATCATCCAGCTTGCGCCGTCCCTCTATTGCAGGAATAAGGCCAAGATGGCGCATACTGATATTCATGGAATCGTTGCGGTGTATCTCACCAATGACCGGAGTGTCTGTATATGTCTCAATGGCCTCTCTGGCCTTGCGGGCATGTCTTACGCCACCGATATTGTTCAGGATGACACCTGTTATTTTCACGTCAGGATCAAAAGACTTATAACCCATGACTACGGCCGCCGCGCTGCGTGTTATGCTGCGGGCATCGATCACCAGAACCACAGCGCAGTCCAGCATCTTGGCAATCTGTGCTGTACTGCCTGACTCGCTCAGACCTTCCAGGCCCTCGAACAGACCCCTTACTCCTTCGATGATTGCAATATCTGCACCCCCTTTATAGCTGTTACCGTGATGGAACACTTCCAGCACAGCTTTTCGGTTCATCAGATGACCATCGATGTTGCGGCCGGGCCGGCCAGTCACTTCCGTGTGATAACTTGGGTCGATATAATCCAGTCCTACCTTGAAAGACTGGACACGCAAACCCCTTCGATTCAACACTGACATCAGGCCCGTGGAAATGGTGGTCTTGCCGCTGGATGAGCGGTCTCCTGCAATAAGTATTCTGGGTATGTCCACCAGTTCACCGGTTTGTTCGCTTTCGTTCATATGGTGGAAGAAGGTGACCTGAAACTATATATTTATATTTGTCACTGCAATGTACAGAACATGAAACTGGCAGCACTGACCTCTGGCGGAAAGGACTCTATCTATGCTATCTATCTGGCCCAACTTGACGGACATGAGGTGACCCACCTGGTAACCATCAAACCCTCCCGGGACGATTCCTACATGTTCCATTCCATTAACATCCATATCGTAGATATGATTTCCAGGGCATGCGGCATTCCGCTTGTGCTTGAAACCAGCAGTGGAGAGAAGGAAGAGGAACTGGCAGACCTTGAACGAGCACTGAGTGCCCTGGACGTGGACGGTGTGGTCGTGGGGGCCATCGAATCAGTATACCAGGGCAGCAGGGTACACAGGATATGCGACGACATGGGGCTTGAGGTGGTAGAACCTTTATGGCACAGGGACCCTGCGCAGTTGCTCAGGGATATGGTCAGTGTCATGGATATCAGGATAGTCCAGGTTGCTGCCATGGGTCTTAATGAAAAATGGCTGGGTAGGGTAATTGACATTGCTGCAATAGATGAACTGCTTGAACTGAGCCGCAGCTATCGGATACATGTCTGTGGTGAAGGGGGAGAATACGAAACTCTTGTACTGGATGCACCCTTTTTCACATCAAGGATAGAGATACTCGATACTGAAACGGTATGGAAAGGAGATTGGGGATCCTATCAAGTGAAAGAGGTAAAACTTGTACCAAAATAAAAAAAGTATGCCTTATCATACTGATAAAGCAATAACTGAGTGAATTTCACCCTTATTCCTTCAAAACATTACTAAAAAATGTATTAACTTTTCTTAACACCCATCCAACCTGTTCCTTTACACGTTCTGCAGGGTGTTCCAAGCATCATATAACCTCTGCCTTTACAAAACTGACATGGTAATGCAGGGTCTTTTACCATGAAAGTCTTTTTCCCATTACAGACAATACACGTTTTGCCTTCAGCTTCTCCGGTACCAGCACAATATCCGCAGGGTTGTTCTGTATAAGTTTTCTCAGCCATAGTATTCATCTCTTTTACGTCTCGAGTAATCTCGATAAAATCATCATGGTTTTTTATTACTTATAATTACTTATTATTTGTGATATTATTCTCCATCATTTACGCATTGTTGGAGCAGGTTTTCCGATGTTTTCCATGAATGTCGAGCAATATCAGGAAGATCCTCATGTAATTTCATCCAGCCTTCCAGGAATTTCCTGGTCCTGGGGTCAGAAGGATATCCGCTGCCCAGCACCATTCCCATTTCCCTTTCCGTATCCCTTATGATCCTGTCCCTCTGTACCTTGGCAAGTATAGATGCTGCTGCAACAACAGGGTATGTAGCGTCTGCTTTGTGTTTTGCGATCACTTCTATGGTCCCGTCGTACTTCTTTTTCACATTGGTTCCGAAACGGTCCTCCAGAACATCGGCAGCATCCAGGTATGCACGGTCCGGACGCAGGTGTTCCAGCACTTTTGTATGAGCCACTACCATTAACTGGTTCATGGTCATTATCTTGCGCATTTCGTCTATCTGGACAGCACTTATCTCAAGCATGTAATAGGCTGAAGCGATCTCTTTTATCTTTGCCGACAGGTAATTTCTCCGCGTCTGTGACAGGACCTTTGAATCTTTTACTCCCAATAGCTGTAACTCTGGAAGCCTGTTCTCTTCCATAACTACCCCGGCCACGATCATCGGCCCCAATACAGGCCCTTTTCCAGCTTCATCCACACCTGCCACAAGCATTGTACCAATTCCAGTCAGGGTTCTATTTAACTAATGTGATATTACCGTATTCCTTTTAAATCTCATATTTAAATTTTTGTATATGCTTAATAATCATGATATTTGCGAAAGCGTTTAATATAATAGAATTTATTTAAAGGTAAAATCAGCCCAGTCAAATGGTATAAAATATATAGTCCTGGTAAGAAAACCGCGAGTGCAGCATTAACAGTAACGAGTTGAAGGATAACCATATTTAAATATTATAAATATTATAAATTTCATGGTCGTAAAGACAAACCATTTGATTGAACCATGCTAGGTTCATCTTATCTTAAAGGAGAGTTTAACCCAATGGCAATTAAAAAAGGACGATTCACTATTGAGAACCTGGAAAATGTCCAAATAACTATAGGTCGCATAGTATCGCCCGGTGAAGCAGAGGTAGCAGAAGGCCCAACTCCCGCACCTGAAATCCATGACCTTCGGGATTGGGATATGAAGCTGCTGGACAGGTACGGACCTGTATATTCACCAGTTTGTGATATGTGCTGTTACTGTACCTATGGTAAATGTGACCTGACAGGTAACAAGGAGGGAGCTTGCGGCATCGACATGGAAGCCCACCAGGCCCGTGAAGCTATGCTTAAAGGCCTGATAGGCACTGCTGCCCACTCGGCCCATGGCAGGCACTTACTGAATAACCTTATCAAACGTTTTGGAGCAGACCATCCGATCGATGTGGGGCCCAGTAACCTCAAAGCGCCCCTCACTCAGACCATTATGGGCATCAAACCCGAAACCATCGGCGATTTCATTCCTGTACTGGATTATATTGAAGAACAGATAACCCAGCTACTGGCAACTGCCCATACCGGCCAGGAAGGCAGTTCCCGGGATTTCGAGTCCAAGGCCCTGCATGCAGGTATGCTTGACCACCTCGGTATGGAAGTATCTGATATTATCCAGATATCATGCCTGGGTATGCCGAAAAGCCAGGAAGATACCCCTCTGGCAGACATAGGTATGGGTTCCATTGATTCTACCAAACCAGTTTTGCTGTGTATTGGACATAACGTGGCTGCTGTTACGTATATTATGGACTACATGGAAACGCATGACCTGTTCGATAAGATAGAACTGGCAGGTCTGTGCTGTACTGCCCATGACATGACACGATATAACGAGAATGCAAAGATAGTGGGACCGATGTCCAAGCAGCTCAAGTACATCCGCTCAGGTATCCCTGATGTGATAGTGGTGGACGAGCAATGTGTCAGGGCCGATGTATTGCGGGAAGCCAGTAAACTCCATATCCCGGTCATTGCTACGAACGATAAGATCATGTACGGTCTTCAGAACAGGAGCAAGGACGAGGTTGATGCCATTATCCAGGACCTTGTATCGGGTGACCAGCCAGGCGCCCTGTTGTTCGATTATGCTAAAGTGGGCGAACTGGCACCGGAACTTGTATTGAAGATGGCTCCTGTCCGTAAAGAGATGGGGATCACTGCCCTACCTGACGATGATGAATTCAGGAAACTGACATCAAGTTGCAGCCAGTGCGGTGCATGTGTTATCGGCTGCCCACAGGGACTTGACATCGACAAAGCAATGGAAGCTGCGGCCGGAGGAGACCTGACACTGTTCGAAGAATTGCATGATAGATGTATAGGATGCGGACGTTGTGATTTCGAATGTCCAAAAGGCATACCCATACTGAATGTCATAGAAAAAGCTTCGCAGAGGGTTATCCGTG
This sequence comes from ANME-2 cluster archaeon, assembly GCA_023544495.1. Taxonomy (GTDB): domain Archaea; phylum Halobacteriota; class Methanosarcinia; order Methanosarcinales; family Methanocomedenaceae; genus Methanocomedens_B. Next base: position 2,127 of record JAMJFV010000010.1, on the reverse strand, counting down.
AAGAGAAAGGAAAGGTCAGGATCGGCCGGGGCCAGGTAGGCGACCCCGAGATACGGGAAGAGGGGGTCAATCTTGTGCTCGGGACCACTCCGGGCGTTGTAGCCATTGTAGGTTGTCCCAACTATCCCGACGGTAGCCGTGACATATATGAGATTGCCGAAGAAATGCTGCAGCGAAGTTATATTGTCGTTACTTCAGGATGCAGTGCCATGGATATTGGCATGCACAAAGATGATGAAGGCAAAACCTTGTATGAACGCTATCCGGGCCGGTTTCTTAAAGGGAACCTGTTAAACACCGGTTCATGTGTTTCAAATGCACATATATCAGCAACCGCCATCAAAGTGGCGTCCATATTTGCCAGGCGTGAAATTGATGGCAACTGGGAAGAAATCGCTGATTATGTGCTCAACAGGATAGGAGCTGTAGGCCTGGCCTGGGGTGCATATTCACAAAAAGCGCTTACGATAGGGACCGGTTGCAACAGGTTAGGTATTCCTGTTGTAGTGGGGCCCCATGGGCCAAAATACAGGCGTGCATACCTGGGCAAGCCATATGACAAAGAAAAATGGAACGTGCTGGATGCAAGGGATGGTTCAGTACAGAATATCGAACCCGTGCCCGAACATCTCCTGGTATCGGCGGAAACAAAAGCAGAAGTCCTGCCCATGCTGGCAAAACTGTGTTTCAGGCCGAGCGATAATAACCTGGGACGGATGATCAAGCTGACCCATTATATCGAAATGAGCGAGAAGTATCTGGGCATACTGCCTGATGACTGGTATATCTATGTAAGGAGCGAGGCAGACCTGCCACTGGCAAAGAGGGAAGAATTGCTCAAAAAACTGGAAAAGGAACATGGATGGAAGATCGACTGGAACAGGAAGAAAGTGCTTGAGGGACCAGCCAGGAAGGTGGACGTATCCTTCCAGCCCACAAATATACCCAGGTTGTGCAAGGGGGCAAGCGAATAATGGCAGCGAAAGAACTGGACACGACACGAAATGCTGTGCCTTTCGACAGGGCCAATATTCCGGGTCCAAAGATGGCAAAAGCCATTCAGGCTGAGATGGCAGGCAAACTTATTTCAAAGGCCAGGCGCCCGCTGCTTATCATAGGAACTGCCGGTGCTGATGATGGGGTCATCGATATGGTCAAACGCATAGCTGAAAAAGGCATCCCGGTGGCTGCTACTGGAAACAGTATAAAGCGGTTGAAAGAGGAAGGTATTGATGCCACGTATGTGAACCTGCACGCCCTGGTCTCGTACCTGAAAGACCCTGGCTGGAAAGGATTCGATGGTAAAGGAGGTTATGATACAACCATATTCCTCGGGCATACGTACTACTATGCCAGCCAGTTGATGTCAACCCTGAAGAATTTTACAAATATCAAGATAATATCGATCGACAGACACTATCACCCGAATGCCCAGCAATCCTTCGGCAACCTTAAACCGGATGATTTTTTAAAGGCACTGGACATGGTTGTAGCAGAATTATAATGAATTACTGGCAAGAATGATCTACAAGAAACAAAAAATCGTGAGGATAGACAATGGCAGATGAATTTCCATTTGAGATATCCCCTATGTTCGAAGGGGAAAGAGTCCGTAAGGATGATATGTACGTTGAACTGGCCGGCCCGAAATCCGAAGGGTTCGAACTGGTTAATGCTGTGGGACTGGACGAAATAGAGGACGGTAAATTCACGCTTATCGGTCCTGACCTCTCTGAAATGGAAGAGGGCGGACGTTATCCACTGGCCATGATATACCGCGTAGCAGGCGAACTGGTTGAACCTGACCTTGAGGCCATTGTTGAGAGGCGTAACCATGATTTCCAGAACTATATCCAGGGTGTCATGCACCTGAACCAGCGGTATGATGTGTGGCTCCGGATCAATAAGGATGCCATTGCAAAAGGTCTTAATTCCTTTTCACAGATCGCCAGGGCTACCATGATGTTGTTCAAGAATGAACTGACGTTCATTGAGAAGATAGAAGCCACCTACATCACTGACATGGAAAAGGTCAAGGAAGAACTGACAAAAGCAATGGTGAGATATAGTGCCAGGGACGACCGGACACGCAACCTGCATGATGAAGACGTTGAAGAGTTCTATGGT
>JAMJFV010000109.1 GCA_023544495.1 ANME-2 cluster archaeon | reverse complement strand
CGACTCATCCCAGATACTCGCTCTCACCTTCTCCAAAGAAGCCGCAGGGCACATGGGAACTCAGGTTAAAAAGTACTGCTCTTTGAATGTATTTTTAATTGGGGTAACCATTTCAGCCGGGATTCAGGATAAAAAGACGATACAAAGCCTAGCTGAACAATAGTTGGGGGGACCCTATGAAGGACCGATCCATAGATCGCATCCTTCATGAAAGCCTTCCTATCGCTTTTTAGCTATTTCAATCTCGCCTTCTGACGACAACCCATATAGATATTAGTGCTAACATTACAAAAAATATCGGGAAACCAGGTGTTGATTTTGTCTCCGTCTCTGTAATACCAGGCGTAGCAGTTGCATCTGTAATTGGTGTTGTCTCTGTTGTTGTTGGTGATTCGGTTTGACCTGATATCGCCATGGAGCCCAATGTTCCAGTTATTGGCAGGTTGGCTTTGAAATAATACCTTACAGAGTCCTCATTTATCTTTTGGGTAGACAACTTATCCCATTTATTTGTATTATACCAATATAGACTGACAGAGCTAAGATCGAGGTTATTATTTTCAAGCCATGATTTTTCGACCACAAACACAAGTGTTGGATCTGCAATATGGTTTGAAGTAAACCAACCTTTTAATCCGGTCCACACATTGAAATTCTTATATACTTCATCAGGCGGAGCCTGCTCAACAAGGGTGGAAGTATTATACAGCATTTCAACTTTGGTTAACGTTCTATCAGCTTTTATTGCCCCAGTGAAATTCAAATTTTTCACGATATTACATTCATTTGAAAAATTGAAATTGACCCGCTCACCTTCATCTATATATTGCCAGTTATTTTCATAACATTCTATATTGGAATTCGTCTCACCGGTGCTTCCGCCGCTCGTACCCCCGCTCGTACTGCCGCTCGTACCGCCGCTCGTACCGCCGTTAGTATCGCTGTTAGTATTAACATTGAGGTCAATATTGGTATTAGACCCTTTTGGATCAATCACCCTGGAAGTCGTGGTTATTCCATTAACCTTAATAGTTATGGTCTCACCTGCAACTACACCCTCATCCGCAATAGTTGTGAGGTCATCCCATGGTACAGTTACTTGATATAGTCCCAGATTTGGACTGTCTAAACTTGTGGCATTAGCAATCACATTACCAGAAGCATCGTGTATTGTTATCGACGCATCTGATATGAGAATCTTGTTCACACTTGCATGACCCCAGTAAGAGTTTGGTGGATCTGGTGGTAGTGCATAGCTCACAGGAATAAAGAACATAGATAAAATAATACAAATCCATAATAGACTTTTTCTCATGTCATATCCTCCAAAAAAAAAAAGAGGGGACCTTAAACGGTCCACTCGCAATCTTCCTTTGCCAATATCCAGTAGCCTTTTCCTGGTACTATTTCCTTCAGGGAATTAAGTACAGCAGGCATCAACGGGTCGTAGATTTCCCAATCCTGTACTGTTGCATTAAAGCCCCAGACAACTGAGATGTTATCCTTCACCGAGTTCATCACTGAGTCTGTTGAAGTCACATCAGGAGTACTCTTGAGAGATACAAGGTTCCAACCTGTCATGAGCGATACACTGGATCCGATTTCCGAACCCTGTCCCAGAGAAGCATTGGCTTCGTTTGCAAGCCTTACAGCATCGTCGAGAAGCTGATTTACCTTCGCAGGATTATGTACACCCCAACTTTCGTCACTCGACACTAATTGTTTGTTCCAGTATGCCTCGGCTATCAATTCCCTGCTCAGGCCCTTCTCGCCCTCATAGGCATTGATTGCTGCCAGTGCCTCTTCAACTGTCTGGTTGGTAGTATTCCACTTATCCTCGATCGCGGTCTGAATATCCTCGATTGTGGTGCTGATATTACCAAGTATGCTCCCGGTTTCATGACAGCTTGAGCACCCTGGGTCGGTCTGCAGTAGCGTAGCATTCACTTTGAAGGAATGACCTTTCACCTTCTGGCTGTCAGGCAGTACGGATCCAGTCGAATTTTCAACCATCGAAGCCATGTGGCAATCAATGCACTCGAATCCCATTGTTGTCTCCTTATATGAGCCAACGAAAAGGTCCAATGCCGGGAAACCATGTGTTCTGTTCGGTCTGGTGGCATTATCGCTTGACCATCCTGGTTCTGACCGGCCTATTCTGACGCTCGCATGGCAGTTGCCGCATAGCTCAGTGGTGGATTCCACCATTTGATACCCTGCTTTGTACCCATGACTCGTTGTAACTGCATCTACATTGTACCATGCATAGCCCTTTGCCTCTCCGAACGCCGCCTGGGTCATGGCAAGCCAGTTACCCATGTCATGGAAATTATGGCATGTTATGCATGCAACACCCTTAAAGTTTTCATCCAGTGGCACCTCGGTAGTGATGTAATCATCATCAGGATCCCAGTTTATCGGATCATGACATTTGTTACAAGAAGCTTCTCTTAATTCGTCAGAACCGCCAGTGGTTACGTTTATATGCCCATAGAAATGGTTATAACCATCGTCACCAACTCCAACGTATTTGACGTTGTGTGCGCTTGCATTCCATTCATTTATTACCGGAACTACTGAATGTGTGCTATTGTTCAGGTTCTGAGCGCTTGTGGTATGGCATCGTGTGACGCCGCCGCAGGAATTTGAGTCAGCATCCAATGGATCATTACCACCGTGCTTCATCATCATATCTTTTCCTACTTCCGCACTTGCACCTGCCATGTGGCAATCTATACATGCAGCTCCATCACCATGTAATGTAGCGTGGGATGCATTAACCCCGGCCATATGTGCAAGTCCGTGTCTGTAATGGCACTTGGAGCATAGTACATCTGATACTGGACGACCTGTGAGATTTATTGGGTCGGTACCATAGCTTGCATCCTTTCGACTTGAATCATTACCAGCATATAACAGGACATTCGATGTCAGATCATCAAAGACAGTTTTATTTGCCTCAAGTGAAGCAGTTGCATTGAAGAAACTTAATTTCGAATCTGCGACCTCAGACCATGTTTCACTGTTGAAAATACCATCTGAGAATGTCTCTGCGTATTTGCTATCGGTCATATCGTGGATATTGTGACATACACCGCATGCAACGTTGGTAGCATTTGTCTCATTTATACTATTGCCTTTGTATTTATCAAAGGGGGAATGGCAGTGTGTGCAACTGTCGCCTGTACGCGCGGCAGGTGGCGCATGACCGCCATTTTCCCAGCCAGTTCCATGACGACCTCCGCCATGGCATTCCATACAAAGATCAGCAGAATATTCAACAGTTATCTGATGCCCGTTGCCTGCTGCACCATGGCATCTTTCACAGCCAATTCCAGGTTCTGCAAAGGTTCCATTAATGCCAGGTAAATCGTTAACTTCGGATCCATTCCAGCCAGTGGTATGACATCTTCCACAGGTGCCGTACGCACCGCCGACGTGGCTGCTATTTCCAAATACCTTATGTTCTGTTTCATATGCATCATTGTTACCAAGGAAATATCCGAATGTATCGATATATGCCAGTTCGAATTTAGTAACAATTACGTAGGATATATCACCCCACATAGTAGCTGGCGGAAGTGGAAGACCCATCGCCTCTGCCGTATCATTTGGCGTTAACATGACGCGGTGCAATGTGTTATACCACATGTCATATTTTGCCTTGTGGCAGTTTTCACATGTTGTTGATGTCAGGTAGGTTGGAGTGCCGGTTTTAAGGGCAAAATTACCACTACTCGCATCAACGTGGCAGTATGTACAGTCAGGCGGTTCTATAGTAGACGCATCCATCCTGTGGGTCTCATTGAAGTTATTACCTGCCGCAGTTAATTCATCAGGTGTGATTGGTGATGCATACCCTATGTGACACAGGGGACAATCCCCAACCCCAAATGAATTTCTCGCACTTCCTGTCCCTGTTAGTGCTAGCAGTATTAAAAATAGTGCCATCCCTAATATTATTCCTTTGTTCATAATTGTCCTCCCAATTTTTCTATTCCTCTTTCCCAATTTAAATTACTAATTTTCCACCTTTTTCCTTATTACCAGAAAGTATCCTGCAACTGCAATAATAATTATTACGATTATCGCATACACCCAATCTGGAATTTCTATAGGTTTGACTCCAGGTGTTACTATAAGGTGCAACCTCAATACTCTAAAGAAGTTACCACTCCTAACTTATTAGTTTAAACCTATACTATATATAATTTTATGTTGCCCGGATAACCCCGGTTACCCTGAAGGGCTGCGGTGGCCCACACCAGGTCAGCAGCAGCATGTCCGGGCAGAGACAGACATGCGGAAGGGGGCAAACGTAAGACCTGGCCTGAGCGCAAGGCACATATCATCGACTTAATCAAAAATACATACCGGAATCTAATAGAATGCAGTGCTTGGTAACAATTCTCAGATATACTCCCAGATGCCACGACCTTTAAAGTGTTGTACAATTGTTTTCGTTGTGGTGAACTGTTCAATTGAGTATCCTATTCCTTCTCTTCCCATTCCACTATCCTTCATCCCACCAAATGGATAATAACCAGTTCCATGCCGTGGAGCTGCATTGATAAATACTGCTCCCACCTCAAGCTTCCTCACGATTTTGCGTATCTTTGCCTGATCTTCTCCAAAGATGGCAGCATCCAGCCCGAACTGTGAAGAGTTTGCTATTTCTATCGCTTCATCTTCATTGTTAACTTTGGTCAAGAGCGTGAGTGGCCCAAAGACGTCCTCCTGAAACGCCCTCATGCTCTGGAGAATTTCCTTGTCGGTCTCTATCAGTACCGGCCACACATAGTTATTGACCCTTTTGAACTCAAGCAGTGGCTTTGCCCCTTTTTCAATAGCATCGTTATCCTGACAGATCTCCTCAATGTAATCCGAGCTTGCTTCGCTTATTAACGGCCCCATTATTGCACTTTCATCTTCCAGAGGATTTTTTGGCTCGATCGTCTTCAATTTTTCAACGAGTTTTTCTTTCAACGATTCATAGATAGCTTCCTCAGCCAAAATTAATCGTATTGCATCACATCTCTGTCCTGAATAGCCTACCATGCCTTTTATGATTTCTTCTATGGATCGATCTAACTTTGCGTCAGCTAACACAATTGCCGGATCCTTTCCTCCGAGTTCCATATGGAAATTCTTGATACCCGCATTCCTGAGAATATCTTTACCAATCTCTGTGCTCCCGGTAAACGTTATTGTATTAATTCTCCTATCGCCTACAAGATTTCTCATATCACGTCCATCCATTGTAAACGTTGCAAAGCTTTCCTTCGGAAGGCCGGATAATTCAAGGACCTTAGTAAACAAAAGGGGTGCTATGGGATCGGCAGATGAAGGCTTTAGAATGACCGCATTTCCACTTAGTAACGACGGGATCATTTTGGTAGCAGATATAAAGAGAGGGTAATTGAACGGACTGATTGCCAGGGTAATCCCATAAGGCTCTCTTTTTATTATCCCTTCACTTTCCAATGTATCATGACTCCAGTCACCAGGAAGGTAATCACCCGTAAGCCTTTTAGACTCCATGGTGGTCTTCTCCAACCGTTCTATCGTTGCCTCCGTCTCTCCCTTTGCATTACCTCTTGGCTTCCCTGCGTCAAGGACAAGAACATTAATAAAATCATCCAAAGCTTCATTTATTAAATGAGCGGCTTTTAGAAAGCTTTTTATTCTTTTTTCACCAGAAAAGTTCCTTATCTTTTCTCTCCCGACTTTATGCACAGTACCTAACGTTTCTTCAATTTGCTCTTTACTAACTTGAGAGACTCTGGCTATGGTTTTCCCGTCAATGGGACTTTTCACATCACGTAACTCTGTCCCGAATTCCCATGTTCCGCCCAGATAAGCTTTGAACTCTAAAATATCATGTGCTCCAACCCGGTAAATATCATCAAACATTTCACTCTTTAACATCCCATCACCCCTTGCATTCGCATTATAAAATTGTGGTGATAACTATCCACCACTTTCTCCACTTCTTTTTAATGACGCTGTTCCACAAATTATTGTTATAACTTTATGAACATAATGCATATAAAGATTGTTATGGTATGAGTAGGATTGAATTTATTGGCATATCCTGACCTGTGATTTAGGCAGTGTCCTGATTTAGAATACTTGATTGAAAAAAAAATTGCTCCCAATTCCATTGATGCTTCGCCAAATCTTCCAACATTGCAGGAGTATCAGTTTTTGTCAACTTATCCATAAAATTCCAATAATATTGAAACAATTCGAAAGAATTTATGAGTTTTGGTCTCTTTTTCGAAAAGCATTTTATTTCTCTAACTAATCTGCCCTGCCTTTCACGACAAATACTATTCATATTTTCGATATCTGTAGTCTCGATTTATTCTATCTTAGGAGTTCCATAAATGACTTTTTTGATTTTATCAACAATTCTTCCCCTCTCCCTTATTTTTATGACTTGTCCATAGTCAACACATGTCACTGCATAATACTCAGGAATTTTTGAGCATTTTGACCTTAGTTCCTTAAAAATTGATAAAATTCCCAATGTTGCACAAAATTATCTACAATCACAAACATTAGATTTTTCATTCACGAATAAAGCCTGCAAATACCTTTAATCGCTCACCCCTATTATTGTTATTGTGAAGATGTTTGCACATGTCATAGGTGAGATTGTCGGAAAAGTCGCAAACTTCTATTAAATTAATATAATGTATTCATTTTAATTCTCGTTGAACATATCTGCTATCATCCCGCTTAA
>JAMJFV010000108.1:6583-6854 GCA_023544495.1 ANME-2 cluster archaeon | reverse complement strand
GTGGAAGGATTGGCATATTTTGCGTACGTCAAAAATTTTCATTGAATATCAGAATTAACTTCTAATGATATTTGGAACTTTCCTTTGTTCTCCCACTCCTCTCTATTGGATTTATCTCGATCGTTATACTTCGCAGCTCTGCTGCGATTGGGACAATCCATAGTCGATGTAACCTCAGCAGCCTGAGACATGAGATACCCCATAGCTCTACTGTGGGAGCTTCATTTCACAATATATCAACTATCGTAATTCACAGCTGCCCCAACCCCTT
>JAMJFV010000108.1:0-6573 GCA_023544495.1 ANME-2 cluster archaeon | reverse complement strand
ATATCTTCTGCATCTTCAATCCCTACTGAAATTCTCACCAGCTCATCAGTTATCCCCGTCTCTGTCAGTACATCAACAGGAACATTCGCATGGGTCATGGACGCAGGATGCTGTATCATGGTATCAACTGAACCCAGGCTAACTGCCAGTGAACATAATTCAAGGCTGTTCATAAGGTTCTGTCCCGCATCAATTCCCCCTTTAATTCCAAAAGACATCATACCGCTAAAACCACTCATCTGTTTTTTTGCGATATCATATTGTGGATGAGAAGGCAATCCGGGATACCTGACCCATTCTATCTTCGGATGTGTCTCCAGGAATTCGGCAACTTTCATAGCATTACTGGCATGTCTTTCCATTCTCAGATGCAGCGTCTTCAATCCCCTGATACATAACCAGGCTTCAAACGGACCCATCGCTCCCCCGGTAGAATTTACCATTGATGACATGCTTTTGATAAATTCTTTTTTTCCAACAACAATACCACCTAAAAGGTCAGCATGACCACCCAGATATTTTGTGCAGCTATGGATAACAACATCAGCACCCAACTGCAACGGTCTCTGGAAGCGCGGAGTGGCAAAAGTATTATCAACGACACACAGAGCACCGGTATCCCTGGCCATTTTACCTATCTCTTCAATATCACTGATGATCATGGTGGGATTTGCCGGTGTTTCCAGAAAGATGACCTTGGTGTTTTTTCGTATGTTCCGCTTCACATTCCCAAGATCCGATGTATCAACAAAACTGACCTCTATACCGAACTTGGTGAGAATTGAGGAAAATAATCCATACGTACCACCATACACAACATTGGTGGATAAAAGGTGGTCTCCCTGTTCCAGCTGGGAAAGAACTACAGCAGTTATCGCAGCCATACCGGATGAGAAGGTCTGGCCGGTCTCGCCGCCTTCAAGTGCAGCGATCTTTTCCACCAGAGCTGCATGGGTAGGCGTGTTTGGCGCTACACGGGCATATATGTATCCTTTTTCTTCACCGCTAAATCGTGCAGCACCCTGTTGGGCGCTGTCAAAAACAAAGGTGGAAGTCTGATATATCGGTATTGTATGTGCTCCGTATGAAGGGTCCGGGGCTTCTCCGGCATGGACACATTGAGTGCCGAACTTCGTCTCCTTTCTCATCTTCCATCCCCGTCAGGATACTTCCTTACAATAAATAATAGTTAATAGGTACTTATCCTTTTTGATTATGAGGATATCATCGACAATTTGACATTCGGAACCTTATATATTATGCCAAACACTGTCCTATCTTTCCTGCACGAAACATAATTTTGCATTCGGTCTATATACTCTCTGACTGCAAGAGATGTTCGTCTCATTTCACGTATGACGTCATATGCGACATCATTCAATGCAAATAAACACTTGATTTATCAAATTTTTCCTGCAATGTATAAATCAAAACATTCGGGACTTAATCTGCAATATTCACAATTTATTTAAACAAAAACAGGGATAGTACAATATAGTATATATTTTTGAAGAGGTATAGAAAAATGAATCTTAAGAAAAACGTGATCATTGAATTAGTAGTTATTTTATTATTAATGGCTACTTTGGGTTGTGTTTCAGAATATGAAGTCGAGCCTTACGAACATGAAAGAAAGCCTACTGTTGCGCCTGCTGAAGAGCTCGGACACAATGATGATGAGGCAATACAAGATTCAACACCGACAGCTTCCCCCACTTCGATTGTTGCGGGACCATATGATGACGAAGAGTTCATGGCATGGATACCGGGTTCTATGAATTCAATACGAAGTCAGACCACTATTATTGAGCGGACCGGAAATTGGGGCAAACCCCTGAAAGAAGATGCACAGGAAGCTCAAACCGAACTTAAGAAGTTCCACGTATCTCCCGAAAATCAATACATTGCAACACAATATGAACATGCACTGGAGGCATACCGGCTTGCCGGATCGTATGCGGAATTTGATCCTACCCGAACCGATTTTTCAAATATGGACGTAGCATTGACCTGTTTGGAGTATGGTGAGTTTCAGTTTGGAATAGTGGAAGCATATCTGAGACCTGATATGTACATGAATGAACCTGCTGAATATACAAGTGAGTTCTCGCTCAATCGTTTCTCACTGCCCATGGATCTGATGATTCCTGCAGGAACAACTATCAAATGGCAGAACCGCGAGATCAAAAAGATTCACCGGCTCCTGATAAGTGATGATGGATTATGGGAAGAACCGATCGATATCGCATATATGAGGTATCATGTCTATATGTTCAATGAAAAAGGTACCTACAATTTCAGCCTGAAAAATAGTGATACTCCTTCCAGGCAGAAGATAACAGTTGTATGAAGTACCGTACATGTTTCAGATATGATGTATAACCGGCGGCGGTCCTGATAAAAAAGGAAGAGGGAACCCGTGAGAATTCCACACCCGACCTATCGTTCATATATCCCGACCCACCCGGGTATACATTACACTTTTCCATAGCTGTTCATCTATATGGTTATCGTTTCATCGTTCAAAGGCAGGCCCGCCCACATCAGCTCTGTCATTATACCCCCTGCTTTCCCAGAACCCCCTGTACTCCGTATTCGTAATTTCGATACGGGTTATCCATTTGGCCCACTTATACCCATATTTATCCTCAGCAACCAGCTGCAGGGGAAATCCTCTGCTATGAGGCAGGGTCACGTCATTTATCTTGTAAGCAAGAATAATATCATTATCCATCAGGAAATCAAGGTCATGTGAAGTTGAATATCCATCCGCAGAGTAGAATATCACTTCTGTGGCATTTTCACTGACCACCGAGTCGTTGATCAATGTCCTGAACAGAACCCCGGTCCATTTTGCGGTAAAATCCCACCCTTCCACGCAGTTCAGGTCGACCACTTTTGACGTTGAAGGATACGCAAGTATCTGGTCATAGGTAAGATTTGCCGGCTTTTTCACCAGTCCAGCTATGTGCAGCCGGTAAGTATCTTTGTTGATGTATTGAGTTCCCTCTATAGCATTATTGCGCTGCCTGCTAATGGGAGTTAATCGTATCCCCTGGTATTCCGTAGCTTCGGTCTCATTCCCGTAATCGTCGATCTTTTCTGTATTTGACAGGCACCCGGAAACAGCAGTTAGTACCACCAAACACATGATCGCACTGGTGCAAAGGTTCATGTTCTCCCTCAATAAATAACCCTTTTCAATGAGCAATATGTCTTTCCATTGGTTTCACGGAATTGACCGGGTATATTCTGGCCTGTCAATTGAATATAACCTTTGTATCGTATTTTTCCATATGAAATGATGGGCGAATAACATTTTTTTAGCAATGTCTTAGAATAACCACCATCATCGCCTGTTTACACACAAAAATCCAGTGTTTAGCTCCATTTCACCTGGAGACTCCAACCAGCACTTCCCGTAGGATCCCTTCATCAGCCTCGTATACCTTTTCTTCTATCAAAACAGCAGGTAATTCCCTGATATGGTACTTTGAAATTACCTCTGGATGCACCGATGCATCAATAATACGGAAACCTGCTCCAGATTCCCTGGCCACTCTCTTAATGGCCTCGCTTACTTCAGGCGAGGGGTCTGCCGGCACCACAGCCACTCCACAGGTACAGCCGATGCGTTTATTCACTAATTTCTTAACAAGGATAACTTTCCGTTCCCCAGACATGGTCCTGTTCTTGAATTCAACAGCCTGTAAAGCCCGGCTCAGTTCGCTCTTCCGCCATTGATGAAATCTTCTGTCAACTGGTACGCCTCAGTATCGGAATGCTGCTCAGGCGGGTACTTCATGAAATATGATGACGGGGAATATAGTATCCCGCCTACACCCCTGTCAAGAGCCAGTTTGCAGCAACGTATGGCATCTACCACCACTCCCGCAGAGTTTGGTGAATCCTCTACAGACAGCCGCAATTCCAGGTTCATGGGCACATCACCGAACAGCTTGCCCTCGATCCTCAAATAGCAGACCTTGTTATCATTTTGCCACGGGACATAATCACTGGGACCGATATGGATATTCTCATCATCAAGTCTCTCGGACAGCACAGATTGCACCGATTCGGTCTTTGACGTCTTTTTGGAAGCAAGCCTATCCCTGTTGAGCATATTAAGAAAATCAGTATTTCCCCCCGTGTTTAACTGGTATGTCCTTTCGATCTTCACTCCGCGTTTTCTGAACAGGTCAACCAGGGTCCGGTGGGTAATGGTAGCCCCTATCTGCGCTTTTATATCATCGCCTATTATGGGTATGCCTTTTTCCTTGAACCTGTTAGACCATTCCGGGTTACTTGCAATGAAGACAGGCATGTTGTTTATAAACGCCACTCTGGCCTCCAGGGCACATTCTGCATAGAACTTTGAAGCCTGTTCAGAACCTACGGGACAGTAATTCAAAAGTATCTCGGCTTTGGAACCGTTCAATATAGCTACGATCTCTTCTTTCGAGGACTCCTTCTCATCAGAGACAATAAACGTGACCTTGTCATCATACTTGCTCATGTGTTCTGATACGCCGTCCAGCACCTGTCCCATAACCACCTTCACGCCCGTCCAGGGGATATCTCTGCAAAACACGGTTGTACAATTGGGTTTTTCAAATATGGCCTCTGATACATCCTTTCCTACTTTCCGTTTATCAATATCAAAAGCTGCAACGACCTCAATATCATAAGGCAGGTAGCCTCCAAGGTCCCAATGCATGAGTCCATTAACACTATTGCTGTCATTGTTCCTATAATACTCAATTCCCTGAAGCAGGGAACTGGCGCAATTTCCAAGACCTACAATTGCAATTTTAATTTTATCCACAAACAATATCCTCCTCGTACAACGTATTAATGGGACAGTCCGCCATTATCAAAAATATGAATCACACATAACGTGTTATAATTATTTGAAATTTGCCTGTTTTTTCGAAATAACATGTAACCATTCCATGTTTATAACATCAGATAGTATTTAATTATTTGTAATAATTTCCCCACATTTACCTTTCCCGGACAAGAAAATCCTCACCTGGTGGGATTACCCTGAGCATACTTATACGTTATATACGATATAAGTATCCTCGGCAAGATATACAGGACAGGGCTACCAACCTACCTTTTAATACCTCTCTTTACCATAATCTCCAGTAAATGCCCGCGTTCAAAGTAGTATCGGAATTCCAGCCAACAGGTGACCAGGGGCCGGCCATAGATTCCCTGTCAGAAGGACTAAGGTCAGGTGAACGGCACCAGACCCTTCTCGGGGTCACAGGCTCGGGCAAGACCTTCACCGCAGCCAAGGTTGTCGAAAAAGTTCAGCGTCCCACCCTGGTCATTGCTCATAACAAGACCCTTGCTGCTCAATTGTACAGCGAGTTCAAAGAGTTCTTCCCTGAGAATGCTGTGGAATACTTTGTCAGTTATTATGATTATTACCAGCCAGAAGCCTATTTGCCCACCACAGATACCTATATTGAAAAAGATGCACACATCAATGAAGAAATAGAAAAACTCAGGCTTGCCACTACCCGCTCGCTCATTGAACGACGGGATGTGGTCGTGGTGGCAAGCGTATCCTGTATCTACGGCCTGGGCAGTCCGGAAGAGTGGCGCAGCATGACCCTGGTGCTCGATGTGGGCCAGCATATCGAACGAAAATTTATCCAGGCCGCGCTGGTAGATATCCAGTACGAGCGCAATGACCTGGATTTTACGCAGGGCAATTTCAGGGTGCGGGGCGATACCATAGAAGTCTTTCCCGCCATGTCAAACCAGGGATTGCGCATAGAATTGTTCGGCGATGAAGTGGAACGTATAACCGAATTCGACCCGCTGACAGGTCATACCCTGCATGACCTCCAGCGCGCTGCAATATACCCTGCCCGGCACTATGTCATGCCCGCCGATACCATCGAAAAAGCTATCGTCTCAATAGAAGCGGAACTGGAAATTGAAGTTGAACGGTTCCGTTCCGTGGGGAAACTTTTGGAAGCACAGCGACTGGAACAGAGGACACGGTTCGATATTGAAATGATGCGCGAGATCGGATACTGTTCCGGTATCGAGAACTACAGCGCACATATGGAAGGCCGCTCACCCGGAGAGCCTCCCTATACACTGCTTGATTTCTTTCCCGAGGATTATATTGTCATACTTGACGAAAGCCATGTTACCCTCCCCCAGATACAGGGGATGCACAATGGAGACCGCGCCCGTAAGGACGCGCTGGTAGCAAACGGTTTCAGGCTGCCCAGCGCCTATGACAACAGGCCGCTCAGGATCGATGAGTTTCGCAAACGAGCGGGGCAGACCATATATGTCTCGGCCACCCCCGGTGATTTTGAACTGGAAAACAGCATCAGGGTGGTAGAACAGATAATCAGGCCCACCGGGCTGGTAGATCCTGAAGTTACCCTGCGGCCCGTGGAAGGACAGGTAGACGACCTGATCGGAGAGGTCAGGCGCGAAGTGGATACAGACGGGCGCGTCCTGGTCACTACCCTGACCAAGCGGATGGCTGAAGACCTGACCGAATACCTGGCCTTGATGTCGAGTTCAGCCAGGTATTCG
>JAMJFV010000107.1 GCA_023544495.1 ANME-2 cluster archaeon | reverse complement strand
GTATGTTATGCTTCCATTGTTGTTGATAAAATTAACATCAAAATTGTCATCCTCATCCTTCAATGCCTCTGTACTCCATTCCCATTTTTCCCTATTGCCATTATCATGGAATTCCAATGTAATACTAGTACCATTTGTACCCATACCACCCTTTTTTTCTGTATTAAATTCAAAATATGGTTCTGTTGAGCTAGCGGAAGTTGTCCAATAAGACTTGAAACTACTATTACCATCAGCAAATACCATGGAGAAATTTTTCAGGGCACTTGCGTTGTTCGTATTGAATCCGAAGACATCGATAGGCGGTTCATATTCCTGATCATACTCATTAGGCTTTGCATTTAATATAACCTTTACTTCTTTCGTTGCATTGTTTGTTGTCACAGTAGCTGCTGTCCTTTGCTGTATATATTTAGCCCAAGCCATGTAATAATCAGATTTGATTACCACATTTATCTGTTGTCCGACAGCCAACGGATTTTTATATTCAGAATTGTAATCAGGATTGGGGAATAATATATTTGGACTATTGTTTGATACCAAATAGAGATTTAATACTCCATTGCCACCTGTTGACTGGTTGCCTTCCACCTTGATAATGGGCAGAGTGAGAGTTTCCCCGTTATAATGGAACTCAGGGGGTGTGATGGTTATAGGATCACCTTCTCCAGGATATTTCCTGAATACTCCGCCGCCTTCATAAGCAATAATATTCTCACCTAACTGGTACTGTATAGTCCCCATAGATTCATTATATATCTCAGTCCTATTGCCGGTCTTATTACTAAAGCTCACAATTATGTGGCTGGAAGTCTGGTCATAGACGGTAATATCACCTTTCTTGGAATACATCTGGACAAGCTGAGTAGGAGACTTTCCCAATGCTACAAGACTGATTTTTGAATCCATTACTGTAAACCCCTGCTCCATATTCTTCAGGTATGCATCTTCTTTTGCATCTTCTATTATGGGAATGGCCAGCACAGAAACTAACCCTACAGAAGTTACAATTATTCCCAGTAACAACATATACCCAACAACTTCGGATACAGCCTCTTGTGAATATATCAGCCGGTTACTCATTATCAGTATATCTCCATATTAATTCGATTAACATCTATGTAAATGTATGATGCAGTCAGATTTCCCGTAACCGTCCTGTTCGTACTATCTACGGTGACCTCATCCGCACCAAGATTATCTTCAAAATATCTCTTCCATGCTCGGTAAAAATTACTTTGGACAATTATCGTGGTATTTTGACCGGTAGCATTTATGAAATACGTTGATGAAGAGTCGCTGCGTTCAGCACGTATTCTTGCTGACCCTTCCCCCGCTTTTGAACCTTCACCTAAAAGTTCCACCAATGGTATGGTAGTAATATTTGCATAATTAATCTGAGGTTTTAATATCATAATTGTATCATTGTTACTGTATTTTGTCCATACTGCACCGTTCTCGTAAGCAGTTATCTGGTGGTCCAGGAAATACTCTACAGAACCCATATTATAGGTATAACGTGACTCATTGACGATAATCTGCATTGAACTGTCGTGCTGGATGCTCATGGCACCACCTATTATCTTTAATTCGGTGTTCCTCACAGGAGCACGTTCATATACAACTTCATTAATGTTTTGTCCCAGCAGACCAAAACTCTCCTGCATTTCCATGAAATGGGACACGTCCATTGAATGCTGGATGATTGGAAATCCACTTGCATATACCATTCCGGAAGCAAGAATGACTACAGCAAGGGTAAGTATAAATCCAACGGCTTCTGAGACTGCAGTTTGGGAATGTATCAGTTTTTCCACGTTTTCCTCACCACCGAATCATACAACATTTATCACATCAACGTCTATCGAGGAACCGTCACCAAAGTAAATCTTAATATGTATGTCACCAGGGTCTGCTTTGAAGGTTAGCTTGGTGGCAGTGTTTGAAGTCGGGACTGGGTATGGTGAAAATGTTACCTTGGCCATGGATAAAATACCCGCTCCTGATGACCACTTGGGAACTCCACTGAAATATATCCCTGTCAATTTTGAAGAAGTAAATGTAACATCCATACCAGTAATTTCAATTAATGGACCACTGCTACGTATAGTAAACTCAATTATCTTTACTGATGTATCTACATCTTTATTATCCACCACAAGATCAGCTGCCTGGCCAAATGGTGCTATAAAAGGTCCAATTTCTGCATATGCACTATTGCCAGCCCTGTCATATACAGTTACATTATATTCATAAGAACCATTTCCAATATATAACTGGTCAAACTGCCATGTATTGGTGATTGCATCTACAACAATTGGATACGTTGATATGTTTTCCCGGTGGGTATAAACATCAGTGCCATTGTATGTGTAATTGATTACCATAAAGTCTATTCCGGAATCACCCGCAGCATTATCAGTTGCAGCATATCCTACCTCAACGTTCTCGCCGACAACAAGGTAGCCCGCATTGAGTGGAGAATCGATAGACAAAGTGGGGTTAGTGATATCAGTAATTGGAATAATAGTGAACTCCCAATGTAAGCTCACGTTCTTATTCTCTGGGTCACCAGACCCGTAGAACAGTTCCGAAGCATTTACATAAACCTCATATGTTTCAGAAAGTAATGGGTTAGGAGGAAGATATTGAATGTTATATTTAGTGAGTGACGTATTCGTGATAGTGGCAGAGGAAGTGACATTTATCCAGGTATTATTTCCTGTTTCAACAAGCCAGATCTCGATGCTATTGTAATCAATAGCGATGTTATCACTGACAATAGCCTCAATGAGAAGAGGATTATAATCCGTAATTGTTCCATTTAAAGGTGACACGATCTTGCCAGTAGGCGGCACAGAATCCACACCGTTATCAATTACATAAGTACGTGTATCAGAACTATAATGACCGGCCCGGTCATATACCATGGCTGCTACGGTATAGGTTCCATCAGAGATGGAATAGGTATTCCATTCCCAGCTGTAGGGTGAATCAGAAACAGTAGTCTGGTAATATCCATCAACATAATACTCTACCCTGGAAATTCCAAGATTATCCAACGCAAGCACTGTGATTGTTTCTACATCACTCAATATCGCACCGTTGTTGGGAGCCAAAAAGCTAATCGTAGGCCATATACTATCCGAAATTGCCTCTACACCACCATTTTCGAACATAATCTGCCCATTATGTTCATATATCAATGCATGCTCTGCAACCATACTGTGTACTTTGCTCCCTACCGCCACATTTACATCTGGGTCAAGCGGAACAATTACTGTGACGGGAGGATTGGTTGCTGACCTGACAATCACACCGTCTTCTGATATCTCAACCTCGTATGATCTATCAGCAATCAAAGGAGGGAAGTTTATTTCCTTCCTTATTTCGACGACTGAATCCTCTGACAGGCTGGCTTTAACCTCAATATCCATATCAATGATCTTTGAAGCGACATCATTCCCTATGCTTGCATATTGCTCCCTCATAACAACCTCACTGGCCCGTTCATTGATGTTCTGGAAAGATATCATGACCATACCAAGCATCATTACTGTAATAGTAAACAGGAGTATGGTCTCAAGCGTTACCGTGACAGCCTGTTCATCATTGATTATTCGCATAGGTTACACCTCAGATTTTTATAAGAACTGTATCTTTAAAGATTGTCATGCCATCTGCATACGTAAGTGTGACATTAATGTTATGGGTTTCAATGATTATCTGGTCCCTGAACACACTTGCATAGAATATTTCTGCAGCTATCCGTTCGGACTGAATGTCCCTCGCTGATAAATTATGACCTGCCATATACACAACTCTTCCATATTCGTAAGGAGCTTCCACATAGGCCAGATGGTATTCTAATTCACCATCCACGTCATCGTCAAATATTACCTGGCTGCCATTAGGATATGCAATATAGCCCATTATATTAGTGTCAGGGTTAACTGCACCTGTGGTGTTGTTCAAGCTAAAGGCAAAACCTCTGCCGGGTCCGGAATGTCCCTTGACCGGACCATACATGCCATTCGTATTATTGGTCTGGGACAATTGGTTGAAAACTGCCCCCTTTTCTGCAAATCCCGAAAGCGGCATTGGTGGGGTGAAGTTAAGCACTGATGAACTGTTAATCAATTTAACATAGGGACCATCTGGTATCTGGGCATCGATTAAAGGAATACTAATGTTGTTTGATTCGTTAACACCTATAAGACCAAACCATGGATGTTGGGTATTATTGTCAACTGCTTCCACTGCTGCGTCCATAGTGACTGCAGCAAGGCATTCAGCATACAGTACACCGCCGTCAGCCGTCCAGTTCAGAATGGCATTGGCAATGTTGCTGCCCACAGTACTCATATTCTCATGTATAAGCAGTATGCTGTAATTATCAATTGTCAGGCTGCCGGCCTGGATATCTGAATCATTTAAAAGGGTGTATGGTATCATCATATCAGAATAATAATTGAGAATCGTAACAATCTCGGGATTGGTATCCGGATATACAGCCACACTGGGAATTTCATTAATGGCAATGGTGTACTGGAGGTCCCTGCCCCCCTCCATCCTCAACCCATGAATGGTTATTGGGGGGGTGAAGTTGAGTGACTCGTTATATATCCACTGGGTTGTGGAAGCATCGAGATTTCTTACATCAATCATGAACGGCCCGCCCGAGTAAGACCTAAGCTGGATGGTCCCCGGCCCCATGGATGGCACGGCTACATCATCGCTAATTACATTAAAGTAAAAATCACTGTAAACGATTACATCGATGTTGCCTCCATCTACAATCCCCACGACTTCAGGAAAACCCAATGTTATATTTCCGGTCGCGATTGCGCCGTAGAGTGAATACCTGCCTGATATGGAGGGCATAACAATATCAGCTTCATATACGCCTGTACTGATGGGAGTGGCAGTGAAATTGAAACTGGAGCTGCCCTGGAACAAAACCGCACCAACACTATCCGAAGTGTTGGTAAGATTTCCGTTCTTATATGTCTTTATCGTGACCCTTAAAGTGTCTCCGGGCGAAACCACGCTCTCATTGGTTTCGATAGACATGGTATATTCTGACACTACCACTGGTTTAACATCTTGAATCGCTCCTGAAGCCAGCAGCGCCACACCATACGTTGAAGGCGATGTAAATTCGTTGCCCGGTATAGTAACAGTAGCTTTTCCACCCGATAAAGGAGTATTTTGTACCCACATCGCTGTCAAATTCTTATAGAGCACTTCTATCTTTACAGACGTTTCATTTGGTAAATAAATACTGACATTCATGTCCTGCCCGAGCAGGTAGGAACCCACATTATCCACATCAAAATTATAAGTCGTGTTTGTACCAGAGCTATAATATGTCACAGTAGTCCGGGGGACATTTACGGATTGATTATAAGTGATATTCGAGTTCAACGCAGCACTTGCTGCTACCATCGGCCCTACGGTTATGTTGCTTGAATTTATGGGGTCCTGCAATACTCCATACACAGGAACACTGGTATTATTGACAATGTTCCATACGAACCTGTAGGTTTGTAATGTATTATTCTGGTAGATGTCCATGGGAATAATCAATGATGCATTCGGGAAAAAGTGTTCTTGCGTCATGAATTTCTGGACTGTGATCGTTCGTTCACCATGGGTTGAAGTAAATGAAACGTTATTTATTTTCACTTCCACAGACGTACCCCTGGCTGCAAATACCCTGCTTAAAGTTTCGCCCATAACATCAGTATAATTGATAAAATGCTCCCGTAACAGAGTCTCGTTGCTTACATTATTATCTATCCCATACTGTAGGGTTACGTGTGCAGCATATTCTATATCAGAAATAGCCAGGGTCCTGAATTCCTTTATTTCCTGCTTTGATACGTCAAGACCTGACGTTGGAAGATTGGCGGTAAGTATGAGGTTGTTTAAAAGTACCATGAAAGTAAGGGTACCCAGCATGATCATAAATCCTGAAAGCAATATTAACTGTGCATTTTCTTTGTCAGGTTCTCTGGCATACTCCTTCATTTCACATCCTCCAGAGAGTAAGTCTTAAGTCCAGAATATTGTAAAATTCAGTGTCACTAATATCGGGTATAAACGAGGCCTTGATGTTGTCCTCATCATGGATAATTACCTTTTTGCTTACCATGATTGCATTGTCAGAAGGACGACCGTTCCAGAATATCCTCTTACGGTTCCATTTATTGTTATTGTCTAAATAGAAAATTTCAAAATTATAAGCTGTTCCGTCTGCAAGGAATATCGCATCAAAGGTTTCACCCAGGTCACTAACAGAGGGAGGATATAACGTGGACTGACCTCTAAACTGCACACCGGTCCATTCGATGATCGTCTGTTTAAGTGGTGAATATGTATCACCATCGGGCACATAATCCAGAACTATCAGCAGGTCATTACCCCTTGTTTCTATCTGTGCTTCCACCTGCTGATGAGATGATGACGATGTCAATGGTGTAAGGGGTGATGCCTGTACAATGAACGAAATCAGGAATATCATCATGATAGCTGATGCTGCTCCTTCCAGGGTATACATCTGTCCATGCGAGTTGTTCATCAGACAAGAATTTCTGCGATTCATCTACCACACCCTCACATAGAGCATTGCAATACTGTCATCCTGGCTTACATAAACCACGCGTATAGTCTGGGCAATATTAGTACTTTGTGGGATTTTGGGGCCGCTATTTAGCACAACTTCGCCAGTTCCATCCAGGTATAATGAACCATCAGTATTGTAAAGTGACATGTTTATGTTATAAAGCATATCACCATTATCGATACCGATATCATTTTGTATTTCCCGGTAACTGGTCGTGTTATTCAAAGCGTTGTGAAAATATTGTGCCCTGTTCATGGATATCATGTTAGTTCCGGATTGACTGCTCGCAAGACCTTTGGTGCTTTCTACCAGGGTTTTGGTTACTCTGTCCGATATTGACTTGACCTCA
>JAMJFV010000106.1 GCA_023544495.1 ANME-2 cluster archaeon | reverse complement strand
AATGGGGAAGTCTCTCGTGGATGAATACATAAGAATTTTAAATGAGGAGTGAGTTGTATGAATGAAGTCAATTATGGCAAGTGCAGGGACCCATCATTCATTTGGGAGTTTAGAAAAATAGTACTATGTATCATATTAGAAAGGAGATGGAATGAACACATACTCAAAGAAGGTTGCTGTGGAACAGTTCGGCAAACGGTCGAATGCCTACGCAGCCTGCGGTACCCTGATGGACCAGGCTGACCTTGACACAGTGGTGGGACTGCTGGACCTTAAAGGGCATGAGACTGTACTGGACGTGGCTACGGGAACGGGGTATCTTGCAATGGCCCTGGCGCCACATGTTAACAATGTGATCGGCATTGATATCACGCCCGGGATGCTGGAGCTTGCAGTACGGGCCGCCCGGGAGAAGGGGCTGGATAATATCGAAAACCTGGTGGGTGATGTGGAGCACCTCCCTTTTTGTAAGCCAGAGTTTGATGTTGTGTCAGCCAGGTTCTCGTTCCATCATTTCCCGGAACCCTTAAAGTCATTGTCTGAGATGGCCATGGTACTACAACCCGGGGGTAGGCTGGTCATCGAGGATATGGTCTCCTCTGAGGATATCACGAAAAGTGAATACCAGAATACCATGGAGAACCTGAGGGACCCTTCGCATATCAGACATTACCGTGCATCCGATCTTGAGCAGATGATGCATGAGGCGGGATTTGAGGTGGTGGACAGGGTTGGCGGTGGTTCTGATTTTTACCTTGATCACTGGCTTGAGATGGCTGAACCACCGGCAGGAAATGTGAAGACGATACGGGAGATGATGAGGGATTCGATGGATGGGGACCTGTCCGGATTGAACGTGAGGGTTGAGGATGGGCAGATAGTGTTTACCTATGCTACGGATATCGTGGTCGGGATGAAACGCCGATCAGATTGAACTATCAAGGATATGTGAGAGACATATGGATCAAGTATACCAAACCGCAACATTGGGTGGAGGATGCTTCTGGTGTCTGGAAGCCATCTTCGATAACCTGCGAGGGGTCGAGAAGGTTGTATCGGGTTATTCGGGAGGCGGGCTGCCGGACCCTTCCTATCACGAGGTCTGTGCCGGGAACACAGGTCACGCAGAAGTCATCCAGATAACATTTGACCCCCGGATCATCACGTTTAAGGAACTCCTTGAGGTCTTCTTCACAGTCCACGACCCAACAACAGTAAATCGCCAGGGTCCTGATGTGGGAACACAGTACCGTTCGGTGATATTCTATCATACACGGGAACAATATGAGGTCGCCAAAGAGGTAATAGCGGAATTTGATGCAATACATATCTGGGACGGACCCATCGTGACCGAGATCACTCCCTTCGAGGCATTCTATCCGGCAGAGGAGGAGCATCAAAAGTACTTCATGCGCAACCCCGGGAACCGTTATTGCAGTCTGGTGATTGCACCAAAAGTGGCTACGTTCCGGGAGCAATATATGGTTAAGTTGAAGAAATGATGTTCATAGACTGGTTTTTACTTTTCAACGGAATATCCATGTTTATTCCAGTTCATCATTCCACCGTCAAGGTTGTATATGTGTTTGAACCCTGCCTGCATCAGTATCTGGGCTGCGGTATGGGAACGTCCGCCTGAACGGCACACGGTCACGATCTCTTTATCTTTATCCTCTTCCAGCTCAGAAAGACGTTTTGCAAGGCTTCCAATGGGGATATGTGTTATTCCTGGCAAATGCCCCAGTTCGCCGGAAAGTTCTTTCTCCTCCCTTACATCAAGAATGATAGGTGCGTTCCCTGCGTCCAATCTCCATTTGAGCTCTGCGGCCGGGATCCCGGCGACCTGGATGTCATTGACACCATGCTCAAGTGTCCCTTGTACTTCACACGCAGGTGCATCAACGGGTACCCAGGCAGCTTTTGGGTCGCGGGCGCACGCATAATTCGCTGCCAGGACATCTTTCATCCAATCAGCCGGACCAAGTTTAAGCTCTTCGAGATATTTCACGAATTCCTGCTTTGACCTTGATTTAAGATGAGGATTTGTGATCGTCTGGTTTGCCAGACTTGAAGGTGTACGACCCCTGTACTCATGTGCAGGATACACTACCAGGTCGTCGGGAAGTGCCATAATACGCTGCAGGCTTTCCCAGTGTGCTCCGGGATCACCTCCGGGAAGGTCATCGCGTCCCGCCCCGCCGTCATCGAGGAAAAGGGTGTCACCTGTCATGATGCGGTCCGGAAGTATCAGGCACATGGAATCCACGGTATGGCCGGGGGTATGCATCACGTTAATTGGAAGACCGTCGATGTGCCATGCAAATCCATCGATCACCCGCAGCCCGACACAATGGGCCGGGGCTGTGGTATGCATCACATATTCACAGTCTGTAAGGTCTTTAATGGCTGAACAACCCGAAATATGGTCGGCGTGGGTATGCGTATCAATAACATAGGTGAGCCTGAATTTCTCTTTCCTGAGCAGCTCAAGGTATTCTTCCAGATGTTCCAGTACCGGGTCAACAAGGACCACATTGTCTGACCCTTCCGGGCCTATAAGATATGTTTTGCATGAATGCGGATTCAACTGACGAAATATCATATTCTTCCTCCCCCTTATAGTCAGGGACGTCCTGACTTGAATGTAGATTTCTTCAAACCTGAGTATTCCAGGTTTTATTTCCCACTGTATAGTCTATTCCACATTTAATAAAGCTATTATGCCAAAGCACGTATCCCTGTGGAATTGACGGTTTCCGGGGGATTTTTCTACCTGCCATCATGGGATATTATTATCTGCCGGCAGAAGTAACAAATACATGCGACCCATGAAACTCATTGTCCTATCAGATACCCATATCAGATCCGGGCAGTCCCTGCTTGACCTGCTTCCGGAGGAACTGATCAGCATTATCAAAAACAGTGATATCATTATCCATGCAGGAGATTTTGAGTCACTGGAATGTTATCATGAACTATCGGGTCTGGGACGTCTTGTGGCAGTCCACGGGGACGCAGATGTACCGGAATTGATGGAATTTCTGCCCGAAAGAGAGACCATGGAGGTGGAAGGTATTAAAATCGGGATCGTCCATAAAGGACAATTGACTTCGGACCACGTGGACGGGCTGCGGTATCTGGCAAAGGAGATGGATGTGGATGTGCTGGTATTCGGGCATTTCCATCACCCCATCATTGAACAGACCGATGTGCTGCTGCTCTCACCAGGCAGTGCTATCGTGCCGGGTATCGCTGAACCCAGCGCTATAGAACTTGAAATATCCGGCAAACAGGTCAAAGGGAAGGTGATCAGATGTACCGGGGATGTATGCAGTTATTTTGAGTATGTGAAGGGTTGATCCTGGATTTCGCTGCCAAATAAATCAGGGCATCGAGGTTGGAGCATGATATGAGTATATCAAAGTATGTTTGTGCTTTTTCTTTCATTATCAATAGAAAGTTATTCATCGGTTTTTTTATTTCTTCTGAATAAAAAAATGATCCCAACTAAACTTATTATTCCTGAAAGAATTCCGAAGCCAGGTGTGGGTAACTCTTCTGCAATCTTCCATTTACCATTTACTTTTACTACTGTTCTTGTTTTTGTTTCCTCTTTAGTTTCCCCCAGTGCAGTGTATTTGGTATATGTCGTAATGAGATATTTTTCATCATTGATTTTTTCTTTGTTAATAATTTCAAATTCATGAACCTTTACCTGTGTTCCTTCAGTTCCAAGATACATCGTTATGAGTTGAATTGTTTCTGTTTTTTCTTCCTGGGAATATGGTTGTAATGTGATTGGATCCACATACAGATCCAGGAGTTTTTCATAATCAGCATTTTCAATATATTTCACCTCCTTTTCCAGTACATTTTCTGGTTTTTCACTTATACAACCAGAAATAAAAATCACACTAACCATCAGAATATAAATTATTAAAAATTTCTTCATTTGAAATATTTCCATAATTATAGTTAGAATATGCTCGCAATAAAAACGTTTCTATTTAGTTTATGCCTATGATCTCGAAGTCAAAGGGATGCACATTTTTGCCATCCGGTAGTAGAGCAAGAATTCCCTTGCGGCCATCCCCTCATAAGGTAAAGGATTTTATTCTGGGCAAAGTTGAAGATTAAAATGTATACTATCACTGAACTACCTTATACCGGAGCCAGATTATATCATCTTTTATTATCTCAAAATGAATAAACTTGAGCTTAATTATGCCTTCCGGTAAATTCAGATCGGGTGCACGGAAGAATGAACGTGGTGATGTACCTCCCACAAGGCTTGGATTAATGAGCACACTAATCTCATCTACCATGCCAGCTCGCAGGAGAACCCCGTTCAGCGTACCACCGCTATCAACCCGGACTAATCTGATCCCATAACGAGCGTTGAGTTCTTCTAATGCCGCTTTCAAATCGACATAATTATCACCAGCAACTATGTAATCTATATGCCTTTTTTTCAGATAATCCAGATATGTTCCTGGGGTAGAATGAGAACATAATACTACCACGTCACGCCAATATCCTATTTTCCGCAACGCATGCCATTTGCGTACCCTTCCCTTGCTATCAGGAACAACGAGCAGTGGTCGAGAATCGCCGGAATTTTTCACTGGCGGCTCAAACGCTTCTTCGTCTTCTTCGGGCATTTCCTCTTCTTGTTTTAAAATTGTATTACTTCCAGCGAGTGTGGCGTCCTCTTTCCAGCGTGAAGCCAGCTCATAGAAAAGACCGATATCAGGAGTGATCCAATCTATCCTTCCATCGACGCTGATCTCATTATGTAGAATTATTCGCGGTAACACGTTAGATAATCTCCCTATAACATATTACCTATCATCCATAAGAATACATCTGCTTCTCAGTTAGGTGTTATCTCCTCTCATTTTTTGCCTGGTCATGTTAAAAAACGTATCAGGGTCTCGGGTGGTAAGGATAAGCCTTTTGAAGAACCCGCTCTTCTTCTCGATCACAACTGCTCTTTTATGCATACTTACAAAGGCGAGTCTTCTTCCCCAGAAACGAAGTCCCCAGCCGATGTACCAGGGAATTCTGTCTATTATTGTTATTTCTTTCATCTCGGAAAAAGGAACTCGATATCTGAACGGGGGCATGGTGGCCTCCACACCGTCAGTGGAAATCCTGAATTTCATATTGAAAAAGCTCCACATACCCAGTGAATAGATCGTAATGACCAGGAGCAGAGAGGACAGCACCTCACCGGGTGCTTTCTCAAGTCCGAAATAATGCCCGAAGACAGCAAAAGAGAACGAAATCGCCAGCATCCCGAAGCCAAGGGTCACTATGAGCTTTATTGTGGAACTATAAGGCGCTATTTCCTCATAGACCGTGCTATTTTGCGTTTGTGTTCCGGGTACATCCGCATGTTTCATAACGTATCATTTTCCTTCAAATGTCATTGCATACGATCTATCTCAGAATAGCTGGGGGTTTCCAGGATACATTGTTGCTTTTGACTTACTATTCCTTCTGCCTTTATAGAACCATGTGGTGGTGGGGGATATCAGATTCGATCTTCATTTTTAATATCCCGGGGGTCCTGCTGGGTGATGAAGTCTACTCATATGCTATCCAGATCATCGGAAATCCGGGATCTCCCCAGGCTCATTACACGGTACCCTGGATATTGCGGGTCCCACAGGTGTATGTCCCGGTATCTATGATTTTCTGGGGGCTGGCCGGGGTGCTGATCCAATTGATATATGCTAGAATGAGCCCCCGAGAGCAGTCCTGAACGGCCTGGTTCGCTCCGCACCCTTGCCCCTGCCGTCAGGCTGGCACCCACGGGTGCCTGAAGCCTCGGCCTGGTCTGGAGCGGCGCTTCCGGTCCGAGGATGGGGATAGCCCCGTCCGCGCCACCGTCGGACTGCAAGTCCGAGGCATCCCCGACTTCGCATCGGATGTCCATACATGCGATCTGAAGCGAGTCAATGACCCCGCAATGAGATTTGCATCGATTAGATGCTCGAGTGTTGGTTTCTAATAGTTTGCTTGGTTTTTTGTGAATAAATTTTCAGGCGCACGCAATCAGTGCAGTGCCTCTAAATTATTTCCAGGAAAACAATTCGTGTCTGATTATTATCTATGACAAAACAAATAAGAATCTATATACGAGAAACTAACCATGCATATCTAATGGTGATATAATGGACGTAAGAGAAGCTACCATGATAGTAAGGGAGTATTTTGAAAGCATTAAAAAAATAAAATTCATATTTGATGTTAGGTCTGTCAAGTTTAATGAGACGGAGAATGAGTGGATAATTACCTGTGATATCCAGAATGTCTTTGATGAAGAACCCATTTCGTACGAGATATTAGTAGATGATGAAACTGGAGACATTCTTGATGTCGAAGAAATCGAAGAGTAGGAAAAAACCTATTATTACTGATACAAGTCCATTATTATTACTTCTAATAGGTTCGTATGATAAAAATATAATAAAAAATTTCAAAAGGCTTTCAAAATACGATTCTGATGATTATGATTTGCTCTTTCAATTTGTTGCTGCAAGGAAAGTTATGGTGACACCGCAAGTACTAGCTGAAGTATCAAATTTTGCAAGAGTGCTAAAGAATAATCCGGATACATTTTCAGAAATTATAAAAATAAATAAATCATTGCTTGAGAAAATTTATGAAAAATACATTCCTAAGGATGATATTCTTGCCTCTCAAGAATTATTCAAATTTGGGTTTACCGATACTTCAATCATCGTAGCTGCAAAAGAAAATGATGCCTTAGTCCTTACAGACGATTATCCACTGTTTGGTATATGTAAGAGTAAGGGATTGGAGGCAAAGCATATGAGCGAAATTCAAGAGATAAAGGAGATTTTTTAATGCCTCCCTTTGATACAACAATTTTATTTATCAAGTATAATAGTATTGGCGCCTAAATTTTACGCTTTGGGAGGATGTTCTGGATTCTATTGCCCTCAGGGAGCATGAGAAC
>JAMJFV010000105.1 GCA_023544495.1 ANME-2 cluster archaeon | reverse complement strand
AAAAACTAATACCACTAAATTAATAAACTGCTGCCCGAAAGGGTTATGAAAGGCTTGAGCGGTATGAAGGGAAACTTTCACGTACCGTTCTGAGAAGAGGGAGAGCGAGTAATCGCTCTTCTTTGTTCGGCGTGGTCGCACCGTTTATTCACTCTAGCGACATTTTATTGTTGACTCAACACTAGAAGCAATTAAAAATTCGATGTGTATATAGGGTAACGCCGCGCATGCGCGGATTGTAGAATCGTTTTTATCATGCACTCATTAAACACTCTGTACCACAGTGCTACACCAGCTATACAAATACTAAATATTTATAAAATCGATACTAAATATGATTGGTTAAAAAGGTTTGATGAATAAAATGAAACAAAAATGGGGCATTGTGGAATTTGAACTGGTTTTGGATGGGAATTTGGGTGGTCTCCAAACAAACGTTCCATGCAAGATAAGGGGTTATTATTATTTGCATGTCCCTTCAACTGCTCCTTTTAGATAAAAGACTTCACTTTATTCATCTTTCTTAAAACTTGCTCCAACATATATATATACTTTACGTGTAGTGTAAAGTAGATTTTTACATGTAATTAACTCTAGCCTATTTATAAAATCCATAAAAAAGGGTTTGATGAATAAAATGAAAAAAGCCTGCGGGCAGTGTGGAATTTGAACCGGTGGTGTATGGGTAGTTGGGTTGGATATGTTCAAACAAAAGTATCATGCAAACGATGGGTAATATTTGCACGTCCCTTCAACTGCTCCTTTTAGATAAAGGACTATCATTTTATTCATCTCCTTGTAAACTGCCTTCACCATATATGTACTTTACGTTTAGTGTAAAGTAGATTTTTTTTCATGGAACTAACGCTACATCTTACCATAGATTGTCATAAAAAAATATACAATAAAAAAAGAACCCGCACATAATGCGCGGATTTTTTTATACGTGGAAGGGAAAATATGTTTTCATTCAAACAAATATCTCATGCACATGATGAATGACATTTGCATGTGCCTTTCGCAGTCTTGTTAATTTTTACGATCTTCATTTTCATTCACCTCCCTTAACTATTAGTAAATAATATCTACTTTACATCTATTGTAAAACCAATGTTATATAAATATTTCTCAATACCGTTTGCATAACACATCACCGGATCGGGCGCCATCAAACTGCCACACAATTGCAGTGCCCTGAATCTACACCCTCCGCGACAATCATTGATAATGTCACAATCATCGCAATCAAGTTTATCCGTAGTCCACAAATGGCTGTTACAGAGATTATCCCATGAATGTAAAAGTCCTTCCCTTATATTCCCGCCTGCCCCATCTGCAAAAAATGCACAGCGAACAACATCCCCATTTGCCATGACCGCCGCCAAATGAGAGCCGCATGTATAATTTCCACTGCTCTCATGAGCGCCACCGCCAAACCCATATTCTGAGAATATACGTGATGCTTCACGCAAGTCTGCGGAAAAGTCAAGATTGTTTGCAAGGTTTCCGACCGAGCACGGAACATCCACACCCCATTGGCAAACTCCAATGTCCGAAAACATCTTTTTCATCTCTTCAAACTCATTGAGATTGTGCCTGTGGACCATTGTTGCAATGGAAACATCAATTCCGGCATCTTTGATGTTTCGGATTCCCTGCATGGATCTATCAAATGTTCCACTTCCGCGCAACATATCATGCGACTCTGTTCCATCGATACTTATCTGTACCTCATGAACATAATTTGCAAGCCGGTTGGCAGTATTTCTGTCTATCAATGTGCCATTGGAAAGAAGAACTATCCTTAAGTCAAGTTTTGATACCGATTCGAGTATGCCCCAAAATTGCGAATGCAAAAGCGGCTCTCCGCCTGATATCATCAGTTTTAACCCCTGCATCGCAGCAAACTCTTCTGCAAGAGCATTAACTGAATCAATATCCAATTCCTCTACGTGTGTATCACCCAAATAGCAATGCTTACACGCCAGATTGCATTTTGTGGTTATGTGTAGGAGAAGGTAGCGGAGCGAAGGATCAGGCGAGGAAGCAATGTGTGGTATCAGTTCGGTTGATGATGATGGCTCATTATTCAGTAAAATAATTCCTTCCTCTATCAGGTAATCAGTAAAATCTTCGAATTCATCCTTGTCTGGAACTGAATCTGCGATTTCCCCCAAAGTTGTGGTACCATTGAAACGCTCCAATAATCCAAAAGCCTCGTCATCGACCTCATACAACTGGTCATCAACAATGTTGAATATATATGAATTTTCCAATTTGCGCAAAGCACAATTTGGAGATAATACTGGATATTTGTGATTTACGGATGCATCATTTTGTGGCATCCGACACCTCTTGTAAAGATATCTTTCCACTATTGATGAGATCTTTCAATATTTTAAAAGCCGAACATTCAAGGTCAATGTCATCCTCTTTGAAAAACTCGCAGCTGCTGCATATCAGTTTTACCAGATCTGGATCGGATTTTTCTTCAATCACACACATTAGAATCATTCCCACTCACATAAGGTTTAGTCTTATATTTTAAAATACTTTTCTCTGCAAGTTCGCCGAAAGTTTCATAGAGGCTGTCAAGTATACGGAACATGATATCTTCTGCAATGACATCGTAGGTGAATGCTGCAGAATAATTGTACTTGGCACCATTGTTAACACTGTGATATGATTTTTTTAGAACGTATCCATTCCTGACCAGCCGATCCAAAATCCCTGAAGTGCTTGCCTGAGGTATCGCCGTAATCTCAGTTACCTGTTGGGAAGTCAATGCATCACATTCCCACAAAGCATACATTATCTCTGATTCCAATGGGCTAAAGAATTTAGTCAGTCCCTTGTTAGTGATGTATACCCGGTCAAATTTAACCATGTGTTTACATCTAGTGTAAAGTGATATAAGATTTGTGTTTGCGGCAAACATACCAGAGATACACTTGAAAAAATACTCGAAAAACTTGAGTGATGGCATTATAAAACAATAATATACATAAGACCTTGGCCTTATACAAGGCAATAGCCTACAATTTATCTAAATAAAGCACAAGACTCCTTCCCCACAGCATAACGGCAGGGAGGGGGAAGTTCATGTCTGAAATTTGTGCGTTACCCTTGTCCTGATCTGACGTAATGCTTGAAGTTACATCCTGCTGCTTTACAGCAAGAAAGGCATCTTTTGCTTCATTCAGATATGTATATATAATACTTTACACTAAATGTAAAGCATCATTCGTAACAGGTTATTAGACTGTTCCAAAACTAAATTTGCCCTACAAAATAAACCAAATTAAGCATTTAAATCTAAAAATGTGACAATCGTTGTAAAGTAGGGAGATTAGGGGGGCTCAGTGGTATAATTATGACTGAAATAATAATAATAATAATAATAATCGAAGGAATGATGTGCGGACATTGCCAGACATCGGCTACCAAAACGATTATCCATGAATGGGGTCTCTTTAGTTAATGTAAATCTTGAGAAAAACCAGGCAACTGTAACCTACGACTCGAAAGAAACAAATGTGGATGTCATAAAGGCAGCCATTGTTTGTGCCAGATATAAAACATAGCCCGAAAATGAACACGAGCAAAGAATAAGGGAGATATTTATGAAAGAAACAATAGATATTTTTGGAATGACATGCATGCATTGTCATAAAAGGGTGACGGATGCCGTCTTAAAAGTAAGCGGCGTCCTATTTATTGATGTCAGCCTTGAAAATAGCAGCGCCACTGTAGAATTCGATGAAAGCGTAACCAGCCTTGATGCAATAAAACAGGCTGTTGTAGATGCTGGCTATGAAGTGGGTGAAAAAACAGTCCCGAAACCGGACGCAGAAACGGATTCAGAGCCAGAGCAAAAAGCCCAGAGCTGCCCAATCATCATTGAAGATGAAGACGAAAAAGCAAACGAATCTGCTCCCATGACTGAACCAGGCAGTACCGCCAGCATCACGCTAAAAATATCAGGCATGACATGTGCAGCATGTGCTTCAAATATCGAAAAAGTGACTAAAAAGCTTGGTGGAGTAATATCCTCAACAGTCAATGTAGCTGTTGAAAAAGCATCCATCACCTATGACCCCACACGAGTGAGTCCGAAAGAGATTGAAGGTGCCATAAAATCGATCGGATACGGTGTCGTAAAAGATAAAATATCATTCGATATAGGAGGCATGACATGCGCTGCATGTGCCCAGAATATCGAAAAAGTGCTTAAAAAACTAAAAGGCGTTGAATCCATAGCTGTCAATTTTTCCCTTGCAAAAGCCAGCGTTGAATACGATTCATCCCTTGTGTCTGTACCCAGCATGATCTCGGCAATCGAGGGCATAGGATACACAGCATCCCGCAAAGTCGATAAGAAAGAATCCGAAGACAGGGAGCGAAAAGCACGAGAAAATGAGATCAAAAAACAGCGCACCAATCTTATAATAGCAGTTGCACTTGGAATCCCAATCTCTTTAGGAGATATGAGCAATGCATTCCCAAACCTCCTCTGGTTCGTTCCCACATTCCTCTCAGATGACAGATTGCTCTTTATTTTAACCACCATAGTAATGGTCTTCCCTGGCAGACAGTTCTTTGTCGGAACCTACAAAGGATTAAAACACGGTGTCACCGACATGAACCTTCTTATAGCAACAGGAACTGGCGCCGCATATGCAGTGAGTGTTGCTGCAACATTCCTTGACCTGGGACCCGGGTATGATATGACATACTATGACACCGCAGCCCTTCTGATCGCATTTATTGTTCTTGGTAGATATCTTGAGGCCACAACCAAAGGCAAAACATCTGAAGCCATCCGAAAACTCATGGGACTCCAGGCAAAGACCGCCCGCATTATTGTAGATGATGTGGAAAAGGAAGTACCTGTTGAAGATGTAGCTGTGGGCGACATCGTTGTTGTCCGCCCTGGTGAAAAACTCCCTGTTGATGGAGTCATAACTTTTGGATCATCAGCTGTTGATGAATCCATGATAACAGGTGAGAGCATGCCTGTAGAAAAGAATCTTGGTAATGCCGTTATAGGGGCAACACTGAACAAGACAGGCTCATTCAGGTTCAGGACAACAAAGGTCGGCTCAGATACTGCCCTTGCACAAATAATCGAACTTGTGGAAAATGCACAGACATCCAAGGCACCCATCCAGAGAATCGCTGATATAGTGGCAGGGCATTTTATCCTTGCAGTGCACGTGATTTCACTTCTTGCATTCTTATTCTGGTTCTTTATAGGCTTTGAGATGTTCGGAGTCGCACAATCAGCGGCATTTGCAGGAGTCAGTCCATTCCTGTTCTCCCTGCTGATATCTATTACAGTGCTTGTCATTTCATGCCCATGTGCTGTCGGGCTTGCAACTCCAGCCGCTATAATGGTTGGAACTGGCAAAGGCGCTGAGAACGGCATCCTGATTAAAGGTGGTGAATCCCTTGAAATGGCACATAAACTCAACACTATCGTGTTTGACAAAACCGGAACATTGACACTGGGTGAGCCACAGCTTACAGATGTTATCAGCACAGCCAGCCACACAGAAGACGAAGTTCTTTGCATGGCAGCCATAGCTGAAAAAGGGTCAGAGCACCCACTTGGTGAAGCAATAATAAAGGGCGCAACATCACGAAACATCGCTATACCAGATGCCACTTCGTTTAGGGTCATAACAGGTCATGGAGTTGAGGCTGAATTCGAAGGCAAACGAATCCTTTTGGGCACACGCAAACTCATGTCTGATAACGGAATAGATGTGAGCCACCTGAACGCATCCATGGAAAAAATGGAAAACGATGGCAAGACTGCCATGATTATAGGATTGGGGCAGGAAGCCATAGGGATTGTAGCTGTTGCCGATACCCTCAAAGAACATTCAAAGGAAGCTGTAGAAAAGCTGCACAAAATGGGAATTGAAGTTGTGATGATCACAGGTGATAATGCCAGAACTGCGTCTGCCATTGCAAAACAGGTTGGTATCGATCGTGTGCTTGCAGAAGTACTGCCTGAAGATAAGGCCAATGAGATAAAGAAACTCCAGGCCGAAGGTAAGGTCGTGGCAATGGTTGGTGACGGTATCAATGATGCGCCTGCATTGACTCAATCCGATGTAGGGATTGCCATGGGTGCAGGAACTGATGTGGCCATGGAATCAGCCGGAATTGTGCTTATCAAGAACAATCTTCTTGATGTGGTCGCATCCATAAAGCTGAGTAAACTGACCATGAACAAGATCAAGCAGAACCTGTTCTGGGCATTCGGGTACAACACTATCGGCATACCCCTTGCCGCTGGAATACTGTATCCGTTCGTGGATAAGATCCTGATAACGCCGGTACTTGCAGCAGCGTTTATGGCAATGAGTTCTCTTTCAGTAACGGGTAATACATTACTTATGAAAAAGAGCAGGATAAAATGAATTTCAGGTTAATGTGTGCGGAAAAGAGTATGGAGGAAATGTAATGGAAGAAATAGTCATGAAGGGCAAAACCGGCAAGTATAGCCTGATAGCAAGCATTGTATCATCATTTGTGGTTATAGGTTTATTCCTACTACTGGCGCTGTTGAAAAACAGCAGCCGGGAAATCCCACTGTATACGGATGTGGATA
Source organism: ANME-2 cluster archaeon (assembly GCA_023544495.1). GTDB lineage: Archaea > Halobacteriota > Methanosarcinia > Methanosarcinales > Methanocomedenaceae > Methanocomedens_B. Next base: position 380 of record JAMJFV010000105.1, on the reverse strand, counting down.
TCATGGCAGGCATGGTATTCGTATTTATTTTGAGCATGATAGTATCGGCATCCATCTGGCCTGGCATAGTGGAGAAACGCTTGAAGTGAATAAGACTATACATGAGATTTCATTAGAATTTCGTGAGAATGTAGAAATGACGATATAAGATATATGTGGGATAATAGAAATGACAGATGCAAAAAAGAAATCTAAAGCAAAAGGCGTTATCTCTGTGGCTGAGCCCGTGATAAAAGAGAAAATTACCATAAACAAGAAATCTGAATCAAAAAGCGTTCTCTCTGTGGCTGAGCCAGTTACAAAAAAGAAATCTACTATAAACAAGAAATCTAAAGCAAAGGGCGTCATCTCTGTGGCTGAGCCCGTGATAAAAGAGAAAA
>JAMJFV010000104.1 GCA_023544495.1 ANME-2 cluster archaeon | reverse complement strand
ATCAAATCCTCCTTATATCACATTAAAATAATATAAAATAAATGTTTCTATTCTGCACGCGCGTGTTTGGTGTGAACAGATATTCGATAATATATATATATGAGAAAATATCTTCATTCCATCCACAAACTACTATTCCATTATTGCCCTAAAAAATAGTTCTTCTCATTGACCAGCAATAATACCTTATCTTCTCGTGATTGTTTTCTCACAAGTAGTTTATCATCGATTTCAATGGTCAGGTCGCTGTCATAACCACTTCGCTTCAATATACCCAGAACGTTTGATGTTTGTGGATTCCTGACAATATGACCAGGCAAATGAGGGGTGCCGTTCTGCACATCACCCACATGGACATTAACGATCCGCGCACCCATGTGTTCAATGAACTCAATGGCATTATCAACATCTACCTGCAGTGCATGAGGGATATCCAGGGTCATCATCAGGTTAGGGTACATTCCCAGCACCTTCGCCATCTGCACAGGTTCGTAGCACATACTCTGCACCCTGGGTGTAAGATTTTCCAGAGCCATGGTGATACTCGCATCAACTGCACACCTGGTAGTAACGGTAAGATAGTGATAAAAGCGGTCCCAATCCGCAGGGGTGGGCGGCCGGTGTACTGTCCTGCTGCCAGGATGTACGGTCAGCACAGATGCATCCAGTTTTCTGGCAAGGTCGATCGCCCACAGGGTCTCCTTAATGGTAACCTCACATACATGCTCATTGTACGAGGATGCATTCAGGTCAAGTATTGGGGCATGCACAGTACAGCGCTCAGTTAGAACAGATAGTGCATCCTTTAGATGTTTTACTGCCCCACCTTCATGGCGCTGCTGCCAGAAATCCGGAGTTTCTGCCCAGAACTCGACATTCTCAATTCCGGCTTCGACCAGTATTTCAATAATATTATCAATTGTATAATCCCACAGGAAGAGCGATGAACATGAAATGTGCATTTATATCTCCTTTACCTGCCTCAGGTCAACAGCTACGCCTCTGCTGGAGCGTACCATCTCGTCCCCTCCCATCAATGCCCTGCCCACACCTATTGTACGGTCACCGACGACAAGAACCTGGTCAGAAGGCCGGATTGCATGGTCAGCATCAACAACACCCGGTGCCAGGAGCGTCCCTCCCGGTACGAAATCATCGATATGGACCTGGTAGGTTCCCAGTTCAATGAGCCTGCGTCCACCTTCAAGAGTAGGTATCAGAGTACCTGTACCGGGATTCAACGTTGCAAGCTGGGTACGCCCGTCAAATACCTGATGTTTGGGGAAAGGGGCCTTAATGGTGGCATTATCGGGTACCAGTAGTTTTCCTGCACCCGTGCCAAATTGATAATCTACAATAGAGCGCAGCATGTTCGCGGTAATATCCTGCTGCTTGTGCAGGGGGTACCCTTCTTCATTCACTACATCTCTCACAGTTTCGCCCAGGTTCTTTAGCGACTGGTTGGATGTAACGCTCCCCTCACCGTTTGCCGTGTATGTTATGTCTATTTCCAGTTCACTGGCAACCGACTCGCAGATATCCTTGTAAGCCCCGTCGACGTGAGCTATTATGTGGGAATATCGATTTTTTCCCAGGTAGTCGAGCAGGCAATCGCCAACCCATGACCGCTCTTCGAGGTCCCAGTGCCCTGTAACAGGCGTGTCGTAATGGGCGGCCGGATATACCAGTTCCAGTTCACGGGGTACAATACCCAGTGGTGACGTGATTATCACTTCATTCAATGCGCGCCTGTACTTGCCCGTAGCACGGGAGAAATACTGGTGGCTATTTGATATTGAGTATGGTTTACGGGCTGAGCATGGCAGGAACAAAAGGACGTTGTTTTCGGGTGACTGAAAGCGTTCCCGGACCCTGCAGGCAAACCTTTTGACCTCAATCCTGTCCAGTGATTCCGCAGAATTGGTGTACATGGTACTGCGGCGGTATGTGTGAGTGCGCTGTTCCAGATATGAATATTCCTGGTCAGTGAGGCGCAGCAGAGCAGTAAGCCACGGGTCGCTGCGGCATTTTCCCTCCACATATTCCCGTAAATGTCCGTCCCTGATGTGCTGGACTATAATGCGTTTCTCTTCTTCGAGCCTGGTTTTGTTATGACTTGCAACACGTCCACCCCGTTGGGCCGCATCCATGTCCATCAATTCTTCGATGCTGGTATTGCTGCATACATTGCACGCGCACGGTAGTTCAAACAGGTCTTTGAGCCTGTATTCACCGCCCGGCATCATGTAGATGTCATCGAATCCCTTCACCACGGCAAGGATATCATCAACCACATCCACGCCCATGTACACCAGCAGCCCTAAATTTTCGGGCGTGGCCATAGCTGGAGCGTACAGGGCAGTATCGTGGGGGGTATGGTTCCTTATATGGATGACACTCTCCATAAATACTCTGGGGTTATGCTCCATCTGTTTTGCAGCGCCCAGTACATACAGGTCGGCGGGTGATATGTCCGGGTATGCAGGGTGAACAATGCGGCCCACCGCCCCCTGCCAGTCGTTCCATACCTGTTTGGATTCCCTGGCAGATCCTACGATCTTTCTTACGTTTTCTCTCCGGGCATGCAATGGCATAGACTTGTCAGGAAGTATTACCAGTGTGCCCTCGTCTACATCACCTGGTGTAAGTGCGCTATGTCCCCATGGGCTGCCCGCATACACAATGGGGTACCCGGATGACACTTCCAGTATCATTGGCGTGGAATGGGACTCCTTTAACAGCAACTTGCCCAGGCGGGCTGCACCGTTTCGTCTTGTTACTTCAAAATATCTGGTCATGTGGATCGGATCTTATATTTTTTTCTTATATCGTTCATATGGTGTTCATACATTGTTTTTATTTCGCTCATATGCTGTTTTTAGGCTGCGCTTATGTCGTTCTTTTGTCGTCCCATATGGTCCTTACCTGAATAATAGATTATGGCATGTATATTAGGAAAATCTTATTGATATTTGATCATTATACTAACTAACCAGATGCCTGATAATCAATACAAGTTCCCATCGCTTCCACCGAATGTATATTCAATACAGGATGCAGGGAAAACCAGGCTTGCCACAGTGAACATGGTGCCTGGCACGCGGGTATATGGTGAAAAAGTCGTCAATAGTAACGGTATTGAATACCGATTATGGTCGCCATACCGCAGTAAACTGGCCGCTATGCTCGAAAAAGGAATGATTGTTCCTGTTGTGCCCAATTCCAGGATATTGTACCTGGGTGCGGCCTCGGGCACTACTGCCAGCCATCTTTCGGATATCGTGTCAGGTGGGATGGTCTTTGCAGTAGAGTTCGCGCCACGTGTCATGCGCGACCTTATCGATGTGTGCAGCCAGCGCAAGAACATGGTCCCCATACTTGCTGATGCCTCAAGACCTGCATTGTACAAAGCTATTATAGGGCAAGTGGACCTGATATACCAGGATGTTGCTCAGCGGGACCAGGCGGGAATAGCCAATATCAATGCCAGAGAGTGTTTAAAACCCGGCGGGTATCTCATCATGGTCATAAAGGCCCGCAGTGTGGATAGCACTGTCAATCCAAAAATGGTATTTCAGCAGGAACTGGAAAAATTAGATGACGAATTTGAAGTGATTGACACAAAAATATTGGAGCCTTTCCACCGTGACCACCTGGCGCTGGTCGCACGAAGGAAAGATCATAAACAACTGGCTTCTGAAGATACCAATTGCCTGTAAATTGTATTGATCTTGTTTTCTTTTTGCAGTATGTTCCGCCAGAATACTCCCATTACTGAAAGACAGATAAAAGAAATAATCAATCCAACGTAATACAATAATTTAACAACTGGATATATCCCATCAGGGATTTCCATATCAATTAACTCTATCATTTCAATAATAATATGAAAACCTATGGATAATCCAATAATAATTCCCATAATAGAAAACATCAGAAAATTATTTTTCATGAAACTTTCATCCAGGAATATTTTTGCTTTGAGTATCGTCAAGTCAGCCTTTTTCCACAATCTCCAATTGGAAAATAATAATAGAATTAAAAAGATAATTAATGGTAATGACAATACAACAAATAAATATTCATAGAAATTCATCAATATCACGTTTTTTTAGGTAAATAGAAGTAAGCAAACACTATATATATAGTTTTCAGTAATACTTTTAAGAAAAGACACAAATTGTTCTTAAATGAACATTAGAATGAAATGATTATTCTAGTTGAACTTCATTATGTTGAATATAATGTCAACAAAAGAAATTATTTAGAATGCTATGTCCATAGAACAAGGTATTCATTGAATGCTATATCCAGAAAACAGGGTATTAACTGAATACTATGTCCGTAAAATGAAAAACATATCCCTTCTGCTCATATTTATTTTACGACCATAATTTAAATTTCACCCGTCAGTACAGATAATCAAAAAATCTATAACCTAAGCATTATATTTCATACCCCATGTCATTACAGGAGTCAGCACATGCCAGTAATCACTATATATTACGAAGATATTGAGGCACTAACAGGAACAGACAGGGATACATTCATTAAAAGGGTACCCATGATGGGTGCCGACATCGAGCGAATTGAAGATGATCATATTGATATCGAGTTCTTCCCGGACCGGCCTGACCTGTACAGTCCTGAAGGCGTGGCCAGGGGTATGAGGGGTTTTCTGGGTATTGAAACCGGATTACCTGAATATAAGGTGGACCAGTCCGACATCGCGATTACACTGGATGATGAAATAAAACGTATCCGGCCTTATCTGGGCTGTGCCGTTGTACGAGGGCTGGAATTCAATGATTATAGTATTGAAAGCCTGATGGGACTGCAGGAAGACCTGCACTGGGGCCTGGGACGTGACCGCAAGAAAGTATCGATCGGTATCCATGACATCAGCAAGGTAAAACCTCCGTTCAGATACGTGGCAGCTGACCCGGACTTTAGTTTCGTTCCCCTGGATTTCGATGTGCCTATGACCATGCAGGAAATTTTGGAGAAGCATCCAAAAGGCGTGAAGTATGCTCATCTCATGCATGGGTTTGATACTTATCCCCTTATCCTGGACAGTAAGGACCAGGTACTTTCTTTCCCCCCTATTATCAACGGAGAGCTGACCAGGGTCGAATATGACACTCATGACCTGTTCATTGATGTTACAGGATTGGACAGGAACGTATTTACTGCCCTTAATATTGTGGTCACTTCACTTGCCGAACGTGGGGGGACCATTGAGAGTGTAACTGTCAATAATAGCATAGAAGGAACAACCACCAAGCCAGACCTTAGACCTGGCGAGTGGGAACTTGATATGGATGAAGTACGGTCTCTTGCAGGGTGTGCCTTTACAACTGAACAGATCGTGGAAAACCTTCAGAAAATGCGGTTCGGGGCATCGGTCCGCCAGGAACACATCAAGGTCACATCCCCTGCATACAGGGCTGATATCCTGCATACCTGGGACCTGATAGAAGACATCATAATAGGATATGGCTATGACAATATCCCACCTTCCATACCTAAAACATTAACTGTAGGTCAACAACATCCGATTTCCCTTAAGAAGCATAATATTATGCAAATACTGGTGGGACTCGGTTTTAACCAGGTGATGCCTTTCACACTTACCAGCGAAAAGGTCCATTACCATAATATGTTGCGCGCTCAGGATGGCAGGTCCACACCAGTTAAACATCCTATCAGCGAGGACCAGACCATGCTAAGGACCACACTCCTGCCAAACCTGATGGAGATACTTTCACTGAACCAGCACCGTGAACTTCCTCAGCGTATCTTTGAAGTGGGCGATGTGGTTGTGGATGGCATCACAATACAGAAGTTAGCGGCTGTGAGCATTTATCATGCAGCCAATTTCACAGAGGTCCGGGCAGTGGTAGATGCTGTTATGCGGGAGAGAGGGATAGCGTATACCATTGACGGTACCAATGACCCTGCTTTCCTTGAAGGCAGGCGGGCAGCCATTCTCACAGAGGGTAGAGTAGTAGGTGTACTGGGTGAGATTCACCCTGAGGTCATCTCCAATTTCGGGCTCCAACAGCCGACCATAGGATTTGAGATGGTGGTATGAAGGTCATTGATATCTCAATGACGCTCAGCCCTGGTATGGAAATGTATCCCGGTGAACCGGGACCTGTGATCACCCGGATGTCAAAGCTTGAGAGTGGTGACCTGTACAATGTTTCACAGTTGACACTCGGCACCCATACCGGCACCCATGTTGACCCGCCCCTGCATTGTATTGAGGGGGGTGCAGGAATTGATGATATGCCAATGGACATGCTTGTTGGTCCTGCCCGAGTGGTTGACCTGTCCCACATCAGAAAAGATGTCGAACCTCACGATATCGGCAATGTGGAACCGGGCGAAATTGTACTGTTAAAGGGAAAAAAGGGTGGGGTAAGGTTAACAACAGCGTCGGCACAATACCTGATGGATAAGGGCATCAAGACCGTGGGAACAGATGCGCTGTCCATTGGAGCGTCCGGGGAAGAATACGAAGTCCATACCGTACTATTGGGTGCTGATATTGCTGTAATTGAAGGTCTTGTGCTGTCTGCTGTGGAGGCTGGACAATATCTATTTGTATGCTTGCCGTTAAAAGTTGCAGCTGTTGACGGCGGACCTGCAAGGGCTATACTTATTGAACAATAAAAAAAGAAAACATGTATTCGGCCTTAGCCGAATACGAGTAACGAGTTTGTAGTGCCAACGACCACTTTACTGGCATCGGAAGTCATATCAAGAGATACGAATATAGTTCCAAACTGCCCGTCCAGATAATAACTGGCCAGTTCATCACCATCAATGTTATACATCCGCAAGTCACGGTCCTCACCGATAAACACATATTTTCCGTTCTCTGATAGCCCGATTACACTTACCTCATGAGGCATCTGTTTCATCCATTTTATATATCCGGTATCGTCGATCAGGTAGACCTTGTATTTGAATGAACTCATCAAATCCTCTTTCAAGGGTTTCGTAAG
>JAMJFV010000103.1 GCA_023544495.1 ANME-2 cluster archaeon | reverse complement strand
CGTTTATCTTCGGGTTATATTCCCGGTCCGTTTTCTTTATAGGAAGGTCTGCCTGTTTGAACAGCAGCAATGTCTGTTCTTCCAGGCTACCTTTTGGTATAACTATATCTATCATAACAAATCCTCAGGTTTGGGGGTACAATATTTATCAGTGGATATTAACGTTTCTGTCAAATACCGGGTGAAACTGATATTATAGCAGTCATGCAACAACATCAATAATAATTCGTGCCTTACTAAAATATTCCATCTCTTTTTGCAGTTTATTGTAATCGATCTCTGTAGCATAACACCCGTCCTTTGAAAGTGGAATGCCATATGTCTCAATCTTCTTATGCTTTAACGAGCGCATGACCTTGTTCAGTTCGTAATTGCATGCTAACAGAAGCGCGCCATCAGCGGATTCTTTTTTTATGATATGCCTGACATACGATGAACCTGCAACGATATACAGGGTGTAGTTAAACCGCTTTGCGTCTGTTTTTATCATTGAAAAGATGCACTTCCCACATGATATGCACTCGATCCCGAACCTGGTTGATGCTGCCGGACAATCAAGTGCCCTCATGCAATGAGGGGCAAGCAGCAAACGGTGTTTTGTCTTTTTAAACGCAGATTTGTGGGCCATGTTCTTGAGAGAAACCATCCATCGTTCCAGCTTTTCAGTATCAGAATACTTATGGAATAAAAATTTTATCGGCAAATAGAAAAAGTCAAGGATATCTGTAAAGAAACCTGCAAGCCAGATGTTCCTGCTAAGGCTGGCCCGGCTCATCCACAAAGCAAAAATGGCCAGGAAAAAGGATACGACCACAATGACGAGCAGAGCAATTCCGATCAATCTATACATCGCATATCTCCATCTTGTGAATTACTTCTACTACATCTACTCTGGTATCAAAACATCCATCCCTTATCAGGGAAACGCCTTGAACAGGCATGAACTTCGAGACCGACTGCATTGATTCGGTCAGTTCCACATAACATGCGACACCAAGACATACATTTGGATTATAGGATTTTATGATCTTCCTGACAAAACTGTCACCAGGCACAATAAACACTTTAAAATTATGCTTATCTGCCGCCCTGACTATATCTTTAATGTCACACATGCCGCATTCAGTACACTCGTAACCCATTATGGGATCGCAACGCGCCCTGCATTGGGGATGCCTCATACACTGGGGCAGGATGACCGCGCGTCTATCAGCTTTCTTTTTGAACTTGTCAAGCATCACTGCATTCCTGACCTCAATTAATATCTCGTCAACGATTTCTTCCTTTATGGAAAAAACCCTGCACATCCATTTTGAGGGCGAATAGAAGAGGTAGAGCATAAACAGGATAAAATTTGGAAATATTATCCTGTGTCTCCTGATACTATAGGCACCGAGCAGTAACGCGACACCAGTCACTATTAAAACTGCGAATACAAAGAATACGAACAGTTTGCCGAGTAGTTCATAGGAGAAAAGCATGGTTTTGATGGAATTTATCATATCTTTTTTGTTGTATTTATATAAAAAGTATGGTGTTATACCCGCTTAATGATAGTAGCACTTAAAATATCCAGGTGTGAATATAGTGATAATATGATTGTCGTAAAATATAACGTTAAAATCATTATTTATGACATATAAGTACTTTTTTGGAATATATATGCTGATTTTTCTAATAATTTTATTTTTAAATCCTTAATAATTGATAAATAGTTAACATCCATGGAATTTGGCAGGATATAATAATAGATTGTAGTATTGAGTAGCACTAAGTATTAATCAATATACAATCATAGGAAAGAGTATGATAATACGAAAGAACATAGCACTTGAACAGAAACATATGAATAAACTCAAACCACTGCTGCAGAAGAACGACAATAATCTCAGTGCTGCTGTGAGGGATGCCATTGATTTTGCCGACATGGCGATCAACCTGTTCGGGACTCTGAACGAGGCAAAAACACATCTTACCAATACACAACCTGTCCTGTCACACCTGGAAGAAACCATCCAGTCAGGTCAAAATGTAGTAATCAGTTATCCGACCCTGCTATGGTTCCTGAAATACTCAGGGGGCATTTTGATGGACAGGGAAATCGTGGAAGAAGTACTGGACCCGCTGAATATTGATACAATATCAGAACTTGACAGGAAAATGAATGAAATATGCCAGGAATTCGGCTGGCAGATTAAAGTGTCACTGTTCTCTATGGATAATCTTGAACCTGAATCGGTAACTCTTATGATCAGTGACGGCTCAGAAGCATTGCGTGAGTTCGTGGCCCTGCATATTGCCCAGTTCTTTGCATATAAGTTGAACCTTGATGTTGAGATCATGCACCTTCGGGCCACTTCTCTGCGGGTAGATTTTAGAAAAATCGAATCGAATACCAGGTTCAAGGGATTGGAAAAATATTTTGGCTATAACAGCCAGGTAGTAAATGAGCTGTTGCGGCAGCCAACGTTCTGGCGAACACTGGTCACGGTCCACGTGGTGACGAACTATAATATCGTGTCTATAGGTCGCGACAATTTCGCGAACGTCCTGGCAAATAAACCATTGAAAAACACCAGCATTATTGAATCATTTGTAGAGAAGCACATCTCAGATATACCGTTTCAGGAATTCCTTGAGACAATAAAATTGCTCCATGAAAACATGGGGCTCGTGGAAAAGATCGAATATTCAGATATGGAAACCATAAAAATATATCATGGTTATAAAAATGAAGACGCTATAAAGCGGTTGACCGATTTCTACATATATCTTCTGGAATCCAATGGCCATTCTTTTAGTGCGAAATATTCTGCCAGTTTGATAATACTCGAAGAGATACGTGATTAATATATAATTATAATGATTAACCATGATAATATTTATATAGATTAAAATCATACATCATACAAGGTGATAACCATGCCAGCAATCGTGAACATAGTTTCAAAACAGGAGAGTGAATTCCTGACAAGCAAGATCCAGGCATCGCCATACGAATTTACCATAGCCACGCGGGCTAAATGGGAGATGGTAGTAGCTGATGAGGACATGACAATTGGAACTGGAAAATTTGAAAAGATCAAGATCAAGGAGATTCACATGCAAAAGGACACACTTGCTTTACCCTGTGCATTTAATCACCACGCACTGGTATCAGTGATGAAGATAGCCGGTAAGGGGGGCTGTTCTGCGCCTGTGGAATTCGACCGTGTGGTAGATTCAGCCTATATCCTGGGTATTGATTCAGGTGAGGTCAAAAGAGGAGACCTGCTTGCGGTCATCAACGTATTCCCGATAATGTTCACCCGGGACGCTTCAGTGCCAGTGAAAGTCGAGTAGGAGATGAAACACATGGAAACGTGTGAGATATGTGGTGAGCTGCAGGATACAAAATATTTTCAAAAATATAATATCTGCACAACCTGCCACGACCTGCTTGAAGACCTGATGAGTGAATATTTCCTCAGGACCATAGAACAAAAAGGAGCTGACGTGCACAAGGGATACCAGAGATACCTTGAATCCAGCAGCAGGTATGTATCAGACTATAAGAAGATACAGCGCGAGTCAAAGCACCAGATACAGGAGGTCGGTAATCGGTTACGTAGTGAACTGGAATCAGGAGGACCGAAACAGCGGTACCTTGAACTGATGCTGCAGACGCTGGAATGGTTAAAGAACACTCCTGAGTTCTATAATTACTATTTCAAGGAATACTATGTATGTCCAAACTGCAAATCGTCCATTTTCTATCATTTCCAGACAGAGAATGTTGGCGACTGGCTCTTGATATCATGTGACCAGTGCAGTACGGTAATAAAAAAATATTACTCGCCAAAACTTGTATAACCTATGCAGGGGTCCATTGTCCCCTGCCAGGTTATTTTCTATGCAGGGGATCCATCGTCCCCTGCACAGGTTATTTTTCTCCAGGGGAATTTATGCCGGTACCAGCGGGATATTGAAAAATCCAAGTAATATGACGATGATGACCCCTGGTATTCCGCCCAGGGCACATATCATGACAGAGACCCAGTTGATATCGACTGAAAATCCCAGACCGAGCATATTAATCAAAAAATTTGATATAAAAAGTAATATTAGTCCCACAACGGAATTTACGACCAGGTATTTTATTACTTTGAGCACGTAGTACACAGCGATAAATGCTGCAATGGCAACAACAAGGATTGCCAATCCGTTATATGTTATAAAATCCAAAGGCATGATCTTTTCCTCCTTACACTTTTTCAGTTTATCAAAATAATATTATTTAGTCCTTATCACCTATAATAATATACCTGCCTTGAGATATAGTAGTCAGGTATGTATGGAGCAAGGGAGATACTCCTTGCCAGGCCCTGTGTGGAAGATCCCAGCCTTTTCATAGCTGAATCAAATTTCGGCCGTGGCCTGGATATGGAAATGGTATGCAGGATACTGGATGAGCTTGATATACCTGAGAGACGCTGTTCCATTCGTATGGGAGTTGCCCGGTTCAGGCTTGACGACTGGCAGGTCATGATATACCGCAAAGGACGGATTGATGTGAGAAGGGTTACTGATGTGGATAATGCTGCCGATGCCATGAACCGTGTCGAATCGATTGTTCGTTTAGCGTTCCGGGATTAGGGAGAATTACGTACCTTATCTGTACATTCGTCGGGACATTTCTTCCATTGAACTGTTTGTTTTATTGAGCACTGAATTCAGTTTTTTATCAAGATTTTCTTCAACACTCTGGATATTGATCCTTAATGAGCGTTCTTTTGCATCTAACATGGATTCTATCCTTCTCATCCTCATATCTACAGAAAGAATCATGGCTGCCAGGGAACCGATCAGGACCATTGCCGCAAGCACCACAATCGCATCTGCAGCATAATTTGATGAAGAGAACCTGCTCATCCATTTGTAGGTCAATACAAAGGATGACACGATCATTACTACTGAAAAAATAATATCTCTTGCTTCCATTAACCATCACATCCGCTATGCATTATACGCTTATGTTACGTAACAGGTAATAAACCTTTACAAAATATACGATAACTGAAAATATAAGACATAAATGACTGCTCGTTGTTCCTGCTTGTTCATACCGTTCATTAAGGTCATTCGGGCATTGAGATAATAAACCACAAGCTTTTAATGGATATTATTGAATCTGTGTCTATAGAATGTCTGGATCATACTGACAGATCCATATCGAGGACGTGTAATGATAAAAATACTATTGGTAGGAGGGGGGGGGCGTGAACATGCTATTGCGTATGCCATCTCCAGAAGTAAGCACGATCATCAGCTTTATGCAGTGATGTCGAAAAAGAATCCCGGAATTGCAGGTCTTTGTGAGGATTTCCTTATTCATCCGGAAACCGGGGTGGATAAGGTCACTGAATATGCGATCAAGAGCGGCATAGATATTGCAGTTATCGGGCCTGAGAGCCCGCTGGCAGACGGACTTGCAGATGCTCTTGACGCAGCAGGTATACCTTCGGTGGGACCTAAACGCGCGGCTGCCAGGCTGGAATTCGATAAGGCATGGACGCGCAGTTTTATGGAGAAATACGGTATTTCCGGGCTTCCTGAGTTTCGGATATTCGACAGGACCCGGGAGGAAGCTGCACTAAAGTACGTGGATGAACTGGGTGATGTCGCCGTGAAACCGGCTGGTCTGACCGGCGGTAAGGGCGTAAAGGTCATGGGAGACCAGTTGCCAGACAGGAATGCTGCCAGGGCCTACGTCAGTGAACTGCTGGCCCTGGACGTCGTGGTCATTGAGGAGAACCTCAAGGGAGAGGAGGTGACGGTCCATGCCTTTGTGGATGGCAACCATCTTGCCTTTGCGCCATCGGTGCAGGACCATAAACGTGCGTATGAAGGCGATCTGGGTCCCAATACCGGGGGTATGGGGTCATATAATGATGCAGGATATCTGCTGCCATTTATGAACGAACAGGATTACGAAGAGGCAAAGCAGATCATGAAAGATGTGGTGGCCAGGGTCAGGGAGGAGACCGGAGTGGAGTACCGCGGTATCCTGTATGGCCAGTTCATACTTACCGCCAAAGGCATCAGGGTGATCGAGTTCAATGCCCGGTTCGGAGACCCGGAAGCTATGAACATACTACCGCTGCTGGAAACCGATTTTATCGATATTGCGCAGGCAGTGACCACTGGTACTCTTGACACCGTTGATGTGCGCTTTGCCGCTAAGGCCAGTGTATGCAAATATGCGGTACCTGCTGGTTATCCTGAGAATCCCATAAAGGATGCTCCTATACAGGTGGGTGATACCGGGGAAGCATTGCTGTTCTATTCCAGTGTCTATGAAAAGGACGGCGTGGTATATACGACCGGGTCAAGGGCTGCTGCCGTTGTGGGCATTGCCGACACCATTGAAAAAGCCGAGCAGATCGCAGAGCAGGCCCTCAATAACCTGGAAGGTCCCCTGGAATGCCGGCATGATATTGGTACACAGGCATTGATACAAAAACGTGTGGACCACATGAAGAGCCTGAGGGGATAGTATAAATAGACCGGTTGACACTGTGATTCATTAAATATAGGTGATATTTTTGTCCAATTTATTATCCATGAGTGACCTGTCTCTCAATGAGATCATTGAGCTGCTGGATATGGCAGACGAACTGAAAGCTAAACGTGCCAGTGGTCTGGTCGTGGAGAAGCTCAAGAACAGGAGCCTTGCCATGATCTTCGAAAAATCCTCTACACGGACCCGCATTTCCTTTGAAGTGGCAATGAATGAGCTTGGCGGTCATCCCCTGTATCTGAACTACCGGGACCTTCAGCTCGGGAGGGGAGAGACCATTGGCGATACTGCCCAGGTGATGTCAAGGTATGTGCACGGCATAATGGCAAGGGTGATCAGTCATAATACTCTTGTTGAACTGGGCAAATATGCGAGTGTACCTGTCATCAATGCCCTGTCAGACCTGGAACACCCGTGCCAGTTGCTGGCAGACCTTATGACCATCCGGGAATATAAGGGAAGGC
>JAMJFV010000102.1 GCA_023544495.1 ANME-2 cluster archaeon | reverse complement strand
CAACCGGAGGGCTAAAGCAGTGAAGGAAGGGGCAAAACGTGTGGTCAATGATTTCAACGGAAGCCTGCCGGATGATGTAGACATCCTGTCCACCTTTCCTGGGATCGGAAAAGCCACTGCATGTTCGATTGCTGCCTTTGCCTTCAATAAACCTGTCGTGTTCATCGAGACGAATATCAGGCGGGTGTTCATCCATTTCTTTTTTCACGACAAGGAAGCCGTCCAGGATAGCGAAATCCTCCCCCTTGTTGAAAAAACGCTTGACTGGTCCGACCCCAGGCAGTGGTACTATGCCCTCATGGATTATGGTTCCATGCTGAAGAAACAGGTCCAGAATCCCAACCGGAGGAGTGCTGCATATTCCAGGCAAACGCGATTTGAAGGTTCAGACCGACAGATACGGGGATTGGTATTGAAGAAACTCCTGGAAACAGGGGAAATGGATGAAAATGAACTTATTGCAGTGGTCGATCAGAAACGTGAGCGTGCCGGCAAGATCATTCATCAGATGAAACAGGAAGGTTTTATTGAGCAAAAAGGGAATATATTGCGCATTAGCTGAATCATTAGCATGATACTATTCTTTCTGGAAACACATGAAAACAAATATTTGCCTTTGAATACATCAAAATAATGGGGTTACATTTGCTCTCGCTATACAATAGTCTCACCAGGCAGGTCGAACCATTCAGATCATTGAAGGAAGGTGAAGTGAAAATGTTCACCTGCGGCCCTTCGATCTACCATCGGCCGCATATCGGGAACTACCGCACGTTCCTGTTCGAGGACATGCTGCAGCGCTATCTTGAGTACCAGGGTTATGAGGTCACGCGTGTACTGAATTGTACTGATGTGGAAGACAAGTCCATTCTCGAAGCAAAAAAACACCATATGGACGTCCTGGAATTAACGGGAAAATGCAGCAAGCTGTTCTTCCAGGACCTTGCTTTGTTGAAGATGAAGCCTCCCACCTTCAGTCCCCGCTCTTCCACGTCAATCGAACCGGCAGTGGACATCATTCAGGACCTGCTGGAAAAAGGTTATGCTTACTGGTACAGGGGGAGTGTGTACTACGACCCGCTTAAGTTCGATGATTTCGGAAAACTGGGCCGCCCAGACATGTCCCGGTGGCCGAAGACCAGGCGTCGCTTTCACAGGGACACCTACCCCGGCAACTACTGGAACCTTGGCGATTTCATTCTCTGGCACGGGTACCGGGAGGGAGACACGGTGTACTGGGACTCACCCATCGGCAAGGGCCGGCCGGCATGGAACGTCCAGGACCCTGCTATGGTATTGCAGACGCTGGGACCTTCATTGGACATCTGCTGCGGCGGGGAGGATAATCTGGTACGGCACCATGATTATACCATAGCTGTTGTCGAATCGGTCACCGGTAAAAAGATGGCAAATTACTGGCTACACGGAGGACACCTGCTGGTAGACGGCAGGAAAATGTCGAAGAGCAAAGGAAATGTGATCTATCCGGATGACCTGCTAAAGAAAGGCTACACTGCTGAAGAGATACGTTTTTTCCTCCTTTATAGCAGTTATAGGAAACGTCTGAACTTTACCTTTGACAAGTTCAAGAAAGTGACCGGAAAATTATCACAGGTACAAGAAATGATCGATACGATTAAAATTGCAGATGATACTAAAGGTTCCGACAACAGGACAGAAACGCTGGCAGGTCATTTACAGGCCGTTTTTGAAGAGAATATGGATAATGACCTTGATGTTAAAAAGGCCTTTGACGGTATTTCGAGTACACTGTCACGATTGCCATCTGGGCAACAAGGTGCAGAACAGGAAAATACACAGGAGATCATCAGTGTGTTGACGGTAATTGACAGCGTATTGCATGTATTCGGGCTGTCAGATCATTAATTTATCAGTCTCTTTTTCATCAGGTTCACTGACAGCACGAAAAAAAGTGTCGTTACCACCACTATCCATGCAAGATTGAACAGCAGGTGAACCGTAGGAGTACCTAAGGTCAGGGACCGGACGAACATGACCACATGGGTCAGCGGGAGCACTGTCAGGGCAAAATACTGTACCTGTTGGGGCAGCACGGACAGGGGGAAGAACGTACCGGAAAAGAGGAACATGGGTGTCACGAACAAAAAGGCCGGATAATTGAGTGCGGTTATATTTGGCGAGATTGCCGTAAAACACATCGCTACGGAGGCAAAGAGCAATCCCCCCAGGAATGAGAACGGGATTATCAGCAGGGATACGGGCAGTTCGATGAGCCCGAAAGCAGCGATCACGGGCAACATTATGATAGTATTGATCAAACTTCTGGTGGCACCCCAAAGCAATTCCCCTGCAATCACTTCATCGATGTTTAAGGGAGTCGAGATTATGGCATCATAGGTCTTCTGGTAGTACATCCTGACATATGAAGAGAACGTGCACTCAAAAAAGGAAGAGTTCATGATAGAGATAGCGATCAGGGCAGGAGCAATGAACCTGGCGTACGAAACACCTTGTATATCCGCGATAAACGTGCCCAGACCGAATCCCAGGGCAAACAGGTATAACAGGGGTTCAAGGAAAGGGGGAAGGAAATTTACCTTATATGTTTTTAGGAACACGTCCCAGTTCCGGAGCCATACTTTCATGACCCGTCTGCTGAGCACTGGAATTTGTAAATAATTGACCATTTCTTTCACTCCCTCAGTTTCCTGCCGGTCAGTTTTAAAAACACGTCCTCGAGCGTAGCGGTGCGCGCAGTAATTTTCCCAAGCATACATTCCCTTAACAGGTGGGATGTGACCTGCTGCGGGTCATCGGTATATACCTGTACGATATCACCGATGATCTCATAATCTGCAGTCATATCATCCAGACAGACTTTGACCTCAGGTCCGTTCTCTACTTCCACAATATCGGTACCGATGTTGTTTTTTACGATCTCCTGAGGGCTTCCTTCTTCCAGTATCCTGCCGTGATCCATGATTACCAGCTTGTTGCATAACTGCGCAGCTTCGTCAAGATAGTGGGTGGTGAGCACAATGGTCACGTTCTTATCCCGCAGGCTCCTGAGCTTGTCCCAGATAAGGTGCCTTGCCTGGGGGTCCAGCCCCACGGTTGGTTCGTCAAGGATGAGCAGGCGCGGACTGTTGATAAGGGCCCTTGCCAGTATCAGACGCCGCTTCATACCACCTGAGAGTTGTTCAATGTTTACATTCTTTTTTTCATCCAGCTGGACGAAATCCAGCAGCTCATCAGTGACTTTCCTTGCATCAGTGCGGCCTATATCAAAATACCGTGAATAGACCATCATGTTCTCGTATACACTAAAATCCGGGTCCAGGTTTGTCTCCTGGGGAACTATACCAAGGAACCTCTTGATCTCGGACTGGTGGGTATTCACATCCATACCGAACACTTCAAGTTTTCCCGAGGTCTTTGGTGATACACACTGGATCATCTTCATAGCTGTGGTCTTACCGGCACCGTTCGGACCCAAAAAACCGAACACTTCCCCCTCCTCCACCATAAAACTGATCCCGTCAACAGCTACGAATTCACCGAACGTCTTTACAAGGTCTTCAGCAACAATAACAGATATGATAACCAACAACCATATCTTATTTGTTATTATGGCATTTGTTTTTTTCGCAGTACATAAAGTATAACTTTTTGTAGTCAGGTCGATCCGACCGATAGGGAGGATTTTCTTGTATTCCCTTATTGTGTCTTTGTATTAACAAGTTTTTTATATTGGTCTGCCAAATGGGTTTTCATATATGTTCTATAATCGATTCACATTATTGTTGATATTTTTATTGCTGCTGTTCCCGATGGCAAGTGCCACTACCATCCACGGGATTGTATACGAGTGGTCCACGTTCGAGCCTCTGGATAATGCCCTGGTGGAAGTGAACTCCACTCCCGCCCAGTTCAGGGTGGCTGCTTCAGGTGTATATTCATTCAATCTCCCGCCTGGTGAATACCTTATCAAGACCAGGTACTATACGAATAATGCCCTGGAGTACTATGCCGAGGACAACATCACGGTGACTGATATGTACGGTGATTATGTGTTCGATATCCTGGTGTTCCCCTGGCAAAACGAAGGTGAAGATTTCCCTGACGAGGATATCGGTAATATAACCTATGATGTTGAAAACAATAATCTTCCCGTGTTTGACTGGACATATTCGGCAACCGCACTGCTGGTATTGTTATTTGTAGCAGCGGTAACATATTACCATTATCGGGTCAGGACGGGGAATGAAGAACTTGAGGCCGCCCGGGGCGCAACATTGCTGCGTCCGGTCGAACCTGTGGTCGACCCGGCGGCTGAACAGCTCGAGTCCGGAACACCTGAGACAGAAACCCTCCCTGATGACCTTAATGAAATACTGGAGATCGTCCGCAGGGCAGGAGGCAGGGTCACCCAGAAGGAGCTGAGAAATAAACTGAGGTGTTCCGAAGCCAAAGTAAGCCTGATGGTAACCGACCTCGAGGACAGGGGGCTGGTGCGTAAAGTGAAGCAGGGGCGGGGGAATGTGATACTGCTGAACAGCAGGCAATGACGAAATGTCACATGCTTACTGACGAATATAATTCCCTATACAAACCATGGATTGGATATCCCACTTCATCTTCGGCCTTTCGGTAACCAGACTGATTTACCTGGACCGCCCGCTGGATTGGAATAAAAACCGCACCTTCATACTATTGGTAGCAGCAGCTGCCAGCCTGTTCCCTGACCTTGATATCCTCACCACCCACCGCAGCGAATTACATGCACCGCTGGTGCTGGCGGTCCTGGCGGGCATCATCGGTCTGGCTTTTCCCATATATTTCAGGCCGCTACTGACCGGGTTCTTAAGTCATAGCCTGCTTGATATCTTCCTGTTCGACAACTCAAAAGGTACCATCAGGCAGATAATAGACACTGCGATCACCAATGACACAGCAGCCAGCGAGGTGAATGAAGCGGTGGTTGACGGGGTGGCTGCTAATGGTATCATGCTTTTATATCCCTTAAGCCGCCAGATGTATTCCATCCTGCTTACTGAAACAACCTATGCATTCGCTGCAATTCTGATCCTGTGTGTTGCTGTCATCACTGTGTACCTTACTCGTTCCAGCACTGACACATATCGATAACTATTATTGGTCCTTGCTGCAATAAGACAGCTCAATGTCCAGAGTTGCAGTAGGCGGAACATTCAATCCTTTTCATGACGGCCACAAAGCCCTGCTTACCAGGGCATACCAGCTCAGTGGCGGAGGTGAGCTGCTGATCGGTATAACCTCAAACGAGATGGCCGGGAAAAAGTACCACGAGGTTGAAGACTGGGAGGTAAGAAGGCAGGAAATCAGGACTTTTTTGAAGGATACATTCAATATAAGCCCGGTTATCGTCAGATTGAACGACCCCTTCGGCCCGACAGTAGACGAGGATTTCGATTACCTGGTGGTTTCCCCCGAAACCGAACCCACGGCCCGCCAGATAAACATCCGGCGCATTGAACAGGGAAAACAACCCATTCGTATCGAACTGGTAGAGTATGTGCTGGCCGCTGACAGACAGCCAATATCCTCATCAAGGATTTTAAAGGGCGAGATTGACGTTCACGGCAGCCTGCTGTAACACCGATAATAATATTTATCTTGTGGATGTTTTGTGTTCACACTTCATTCATAGTAAATACTATATTTCATACTTCAAGAGGAACAATATATGTCTGCACCACAACTGCCAAAAGAGTACAACCCGCAGGAGGTCGAACCCAGGTGGATGGGGAAATGGCACGATTCTATGAACTACTTTGACTGGGACAGCAAAAAGCCCCAGTATATCATCGATACGCCGCCGCCCTATCCCACAGGTAATTTCCATATTGGCAACGCTCTGAACTGGTGCTACATAGATTTCGTTGCCCGCTACAAGCGCATGCGCGGATATAATGTGATGTTCCCCCAGGGCTGGGACTGCCACGGGTTGCCGACCGAAGTAAAGGTGGAGGAGATACATAAGATCACCAAGAACCAGGTGCCACGTGCCGAGTTCAGGCGGATGTGCGAGGAACTGACAGCCGGGAATATCGAGAAAATGCGCAATACCATGCGGCGGCTCGCATTTAGCATTGACTGGAGCAATGAGTACATCACTATGAAGCCGGAATACTACGGCAAGACCCAGCACTCCTTTGTGCAGATGTACAATAAAGACCTGATATACCGCTCTGACCATCCCAATAACTGGTGTCCCCGCTGCGAGACGGCTATCGCTTTTGCGGAAGTTGAATACGATGCGAGACAGACCACGCTGAACTTTTTCCATTTCGACAGGCTGGATGTGGCTACCACCAGGCCCGAACTGCTGGCAGCCTGTGTGGCTGTGGCCGTGAACCCCGACGATAAGAGATACGGGCAGTATGTTGGTCAGGAGATCGAGGTGCCTGTATTCGGTCATAAGGTGAAAGTGTTATCTGATTTTGGGGTAGATCCGGAATTCGGTACCGGGGTGGTCATGATATGTACCTTCGGCGACAAGCAGGACGTACGATGGTGGGCTGAACTGGGCCTTCCCCTGCGTAAAGCTATTGACAGGCAGGGCATCATGACCTCTATTGCCGGGAAGTACGAGGGCATGTCCCTGAAGGATTGCAAGGAGGCCATTACCAGAGACATGAAGGATGCGGGCATCATCTATAAGCAGGAGAATCTGGACCAGAATGTTGGCCTGTGCTGGCGCTGTAAAACGCCAATTGAAATATTGTCCGAGCGGCAGTGGTTCGTGAAAATAGATGCCGATGACATCATCTCAAAATCATCAGAGATCAACTGGGTGCCCCCGTATATGGAGGTACGGCTCAAGAACTGGACCGGCACCATGGAATGGGACTGGTGCATTTCAAGGCAGCGTATCTTTGCTACGCCTATCCCGGTATGGTACTGTGAAGAATGCGGCGAGGTAATGGTGGCCAAAGAGGAATGGCTTCCCCTGGACCCCAACCTCTCACAGCCGCCCGAGGCCTGTAAGTGTGGTTCAACGTCGTT
>JAMJFV010000101.1 GCA_023544495.1 ANME-2 cluster archaeon | reverse complement strand
GCAGGATATTTTGTATCCTGCAATTACACTTTTTAGTATTGAATATTTATGACACTTGGATGTGATGCTCACATCACATCTCAATCATGCAAGTGAATACGGATGTTCTTCAATATGTTTAATTCCAAAATCCAGTGCTGAATCAGCACATAGCATATCGATCATGGCCGCTGTTGGGAATGCATACGGTGCATTTTCAATAGGACCGATGAACAGTGAATCTGCACCAAGAATTATCCCTGCTGCATTCGATGACATATCACAAACTTTCCTGACTGTTTTCTCCTGTGATTTCAGCCATGCCCATGATGATGGGATATTGTGTGCACCTATGCCGGTTGGAAGCCCGTATTTCGCCTTGACTGAATACATGAGCCTGAAAGATGCACCTGCACCCTGTTCTATTGGCTGTACGCCAGGGTCGAAGAGTATCTTTTCAAATCCGCATGACTTTGCAATATCCAGCATTCCACGGTCCATGAACTCGCCGCCATCTTCCAGTAGTGCCATTCTTGACTCAACAGATGTGTCCTGAAGATTAAAGTCCAGGATCACAACACCGTCGATCTCAGAACGCGTGAGTGCATCGATCTCATCTTCCCCGATCAGCATATTGATCGCATTGTACATGACACGGTGTCCGTATCCTGCTTCTGTGACATGGTCAAGACCCATAAGCCTGGCATTGAGGTCTGCTGAATCTATTATAAGAGGGGAATCAGTGTGGTCTGCCACAAAATCAAGTGCTTTTGGCATGATCTCCGGTGTTACACCAACTACCTGGAACATACATGGGTTCTTGGTGATATCACTGTGTGATTCTACCAGATTAATAAGTTCCTCTGCTTTCTTTTTATCAAAATCGTTACTTCCGACATCAACGATGTTGTGCCCGTCGTAGAATATCGTTGGAATGATGACTGTGGGATATTCTCCTGGCTGCCCACCGATCTTTACTCCATCAATATCTATTACCTGCTGCTCTCTTGCGAATGTGAACATGACAATCTCCTCAAAATGATCAAATATATTTACACTTATTTTTAATTTAAATTTAAAACGATATTACATAATTATCTGCATAAGTATCATTGCCGCCACTGCACCGTACAGTATTCCGATTAACCGCCCGATGTGTGTTCCGCGCCGCTGGAGAATCTCTGCTGTTGCAAATTCCTCTCGCTCTTCGATCGTATCCAGCCTGCGCATTATTGATTCGTATTCATCCATGATCATACCTCAATGATTATATCAAACTGATCCCGATAAGTATAATAGCAGTCAAAAAACCAATTACGAATTCAACCCTGCCTGTCAGGATGCCGGATAGTGATCTTTCATCTCTTCCAAGTATCATCGCTCTTCTGTGCATATCTTCAGACATCCGATCGATCTCACGGGTATTGGGTGCCGCAAGGGTAGGTATTGTTTCAATATCTCTTTTTCCGCTCATGCGATTCACACACCTTTTATTAAGTATATCAACATCACCAGTACAAATCCTAAGACTATGCCCTGGATCAGTCCTGAATAGACACCTGACATGAACTTCGATAATTTTCCAAGGTCTTTTACATCAGCATCAAGAGTCCGTATCCTGCTTTCTATGGACACGACATCAGGTGTAAGTGCGACCAGGCCGCTTTCATCTGTAGTGCCTCCTTTCCCTCCTGAAAAGTCGATCGTGACAGGTTCTCCTTCATAGGGTTCTTTCGGCTCGCAGTTCTCAACCGCACGCAAGATCTCGTCAATATCCTCAATTCCCAGCATGTCAACAAGTTCGACTTGATCCCTGAATATATCGGCAATATCCGGCGAGATGTTTGAAAGGAATGGGATTGCTCCCGGAGCACCTATTATCCTTCCTTCATCATTGATACCATTTGTAAATAGGGTTTTAGTACTTCCTGCAACCAGATGCCCGTGAACCTCTGCACCGCACATTAGCACATATCTGATATTGGTATTGGAAACCGTGTTTGCAATTATTTTTTCAAGACCTATGTTCTCTGTTTTGCAAGGACCTACAAGAGCAACGTGAGGTGCGATCTGTCCTTCATCCAGATGACTTCCGAGTGTGAAAACAAGTACATGTTTTTCAGGATTGCCGACTGTATAACTCCCGGAGACCTGTGGCCATTTTTGTGTGATTTTTCCGCTCATATCAGACCTCCTGCTGCAGCCATTACAAGTGCCATGAACAACATGCCTGCGATAAGCCCGTAGATGAAATTGGTTATCTTGCCCATGTTCCTGAACAACCCCTCGCGTCCGGGGTGTGATTCGAATGGGGCAGTTGTTGGGTCAAGGGAATTGTATATTTCCATTGAGATCCGGTCAAGTTCATCAATACTGCTGTGAAGAAAACCAATGTCTGCGATTATTCGCTCATCCATCTCTCCGATAACACCTTTTTCAGGATCAAGTGCTACGTTAATGTGCGGGTCGAGTTTTACATACATCTATACCACCCCGCTCCATTCAAGTTTATATATCTCGGCATTGATAGCGCGAAGAAAAATGGTTGTAAATATTACAAATCCAAGACCACTTACAAGAAGTATCTCGATCGATGTTATGGTGTCAGTATATGCAAGAGATATCAATCCAAACAAGAGGGTGGTAAGTGATGCCTCGGCAAATGCGAGTTTGAGTGTACGGGGCTGGTTCTCGCCTGCGCCCATACTTCCGTTGTAGGGATGGATTATTGCAAGGGCTGTGGCTATGAATATCAATGGTAATACGATGTATACATCTGTCAGCAGCATATCGATGTTGTTTGAGAAGATGGATACGAACAGGGTTGTGATCATGGCCGCAGATGCAGACATGATGGCGATCTTAAGTTCCATCCGGGGGATCTTCATCTTAATTATCTTGTTTGCACAAAGACCTGTGACAAATCCGATTACAAAGGCTGCTATAATTCCTATAAAGGCAGAGAACGGTATATCAATGAATATTGAACTGAATGCTGATATTGTACCCACGCCTGCACCGAGCATGCCGATAGATGCAACGCCTGTCCCGATCCCGTAGGATGAGATATCTTTTACAGCGCTTGCACCTGAAGCAAAGGCAGGCCATATAAGAATTATTGATAAGAACACAGCGTGTGGTGCGGCGTTGAAGATCGTTAATGCTACAGTGCTGCACACGATTGCAATCACGAAAAGTGAGACTGTGGTGGTATATTTACCACTGTGTGCTGCCGTTTCTCCGGTTGGTTGTACGCTCATCTATATCACCACCGATGCGGCATAGACGAATATTCCGGATACTGTTGACATTATCAGACATGAATAGAGCGTCTTTGGTGTAGTTTTGAACTTTTTATCTGTCATACCTTCGGTCTTTCCGACAAGTGTGTATGCAGGAAGTACGCCGTTTATGATGTAGATACCTACTGCAATGATCCCTGCTATTGCGATTGCTGTTGCTTGTGCAATTGAAGGGCTGATAAGTGTGTATACTGAATAGAACACAAGTGCACCGCCGATCCCACCCATTGCAGCACCTATTACACCGCTTATGAAGGACTGGGTTGGTATGCCGTGTCCGTCTGTACCTGGTGTGAGACACTGCTTCTGTTCAAATCCTGTGAAACGGTCGTATTCACTCTGTCCTGATGTGGGTGCGACACCAACACCAAAAGCGTAGGTAATGTTCGCAACTACACTTGTAAGTGCTATCATGAGCATTGATGCTATAGCACCTGATGCCAGCATTAATGCCAGTCCGTTGTCGAGGTTATATGCTGCTGCCATAAGTCCCATCATGCCTGCACCTGATGCCAGCATGGTAGGACCTGTTGCGATACCGGTGGTTGCTGCCATGGCACCAACGGCACTGCATGGTATGAAATGCACGCACACGCCTACAAGCGTGCCACCTATGATAATTCCGAATAATGCGGTAATTGGGTCCATTTTTCTACTCCTTTGTGAATTCGTTGAACCTGTTTCTTGTGTATATTTCAATTGAGAGGTTGATTATAAACAATAGGATTATTATGATGATCCCAAGTAGTATCGGAGTCCATTTGCCTGCAAATGTAAAGAGTCTGCTCCAGTTATCGAGAAAAACAAGCGCTCCAAAACAAAGACCTGTTACCGGACCGCCGAATCGTGAAGTGAAATAAGGTGTATCGATGGAATTGCGGAATCCGTATTCTGCCTTGATGTCAATATCTCCCTGCTTTGAGATCGGTATTCCTGAACCAAAGATGAATGTCTGGTAGAGGCGCTCTGAACCATAGTGTATGTCTCCTGTGGATGAACCAATTGTACCGAGTGTTATTCCGAAAAGGAGAGCGATTAGTGGTACCGGGAAGGGGTTTAAGAGTACCATGTTCGTTATGAATGATATCAATGTGACACATAGGACTGCGAGGAATCCGTATGCGAAAAAGAGTGGAAGGGGGGATAGTATCACATCAAGTTGCAAAGGTTGTTTGAATGGACGCATGCTTGCAGTTCTTGATATGTGGGCAAAGATCGCGTAGAATGATAATATTGATGCTGCGACAAATGCTCCGAATATGGATGCAAGAATGACTGAATGCATTTCGCCAAAACCGCTTAAGAAACGAGTCTGAAGAAGTACTGCAACTGTTGCTCCTGTGGCTGACCAGAATCCGTATGCAGGGGGTTCTCCTGAGATTGCTTTGTTGAAATATCTGTGCAAATGTCCGATCTGTGGTGCAAGTTGTACCTGTGAATTAGGATTACTCTGCGAGCCGGTATCCGATTCAAGATCTTCGAAGATGCCGGCGAGTATTGCAAGAGCACCAGCAAGAGCGACTGCGAATATGATGGTGGGTTCCATGTTCACAGTAAATCTGGTATGTACCCGATATACATTTCGGTTTGTATAATAATGATTGGAAGTCAATTTTCCATTGCGGCTGATTGAAATAAGTGCATAATTCTGTAAATTGTATGCATGAACAATACCAAAACGTATATCGGTAACTTACCCGAAAAATACCTCCGATGGCACTGTACTAAAATCCAGTAATTTCAATAAATGTGCAACAAGATATCACCGCGGAGCACGCAGAGGGCGCAGAGAACCTTACTATTAGCAACTCTGCGCACTCAGCGTCTTCTGCGGTTGATTTCATATAATGATTGATGAATTAAATTAATTAGAGTCGATATCGAATAAAATAACTGGAAAACGAGATTGTGTCACCTAAGATAATCACATATATTAGTATACAGAAAAATACGGGACGTTGAAATGCATGGAACTTACTTTTGGAATCGAATTTCTGGCAAATGAAGATGCACAGACTCTTGCAGAACTTATAAAGTTCTCGGAAGATAACGGTCTGGAATACGCATGGATCACAGATCATTATAACAACCGGGATGCTTACGGATTATTGACCTATATAGCAGCAAGGACAGACAAGATCAAACTTGGACCCGGTGTTACGAACCCATACACACGCACAGCCGCACAACTGGCATCCGCGATTGCGACCGTGAATGAGGTTTCAGGTGGCAGGGCGGTCTTTGGGATCGGTCCCGGTGATAAGGTAACGTTCGATTCGTTGGGGATCGAATGGGAAAAGCCGCTTACGACGGTTAAGGAAACCGTGGAAGTTGTGCGTGCCTTCATACGCGGTGGAAAGGTGAGTTACGATGGGGATGTATGCCAGATCAAAGGTGCAAAACTGAACTTCGGGGTAGGTGACATTCCTGTATATATCGGTGCGCAGGGTCCGAAGATGCTTGCACTTGCAGGTGCTATCGGGGATGGTGCTCTTGTGAATGCGTCCCATCCGCGTGATTTTGAATATGCTGTTCGTGCTATCAAAGCGGGTGCAGAAAGTGCTAACCGTGATTTCTCAAAGTTCGATGTGGGTGCTTACACCAGTTTTTCCGTTGCAGACACGTCGGAAGCTGCAGTAAAAGCCGCACGTCCTGTAACTGCATTTATTGTTGCAGGTTCGCCTGATGCAGTGTTCGAAAAGCACGGAATATCTCTTGATGATGTGGAAAAGGTACGAGCAGGCTTCAAAAAAGGTTTTAGCGATGCTATCGCCGCAGTCACTGATGATATGGTGGACGTGTTCTCGATATGCGGAAACCCCGATGAATGTATCAGCCGTATCGATGACCTGATCGATGCAGGTGTCACCCAGATCGTTACCGGTTCACCACTTGGTCCGAAAAAGAAAGCTGCTATTGAACTGATCGGAAAAGAGATAATTCCGCATTTTAAGGATTAGGGATTTGTTTTTTTGGGGGTGGAATATAGGGTTTTTGCCTCTTGATTAAAAAGGGATTTCGAGGTAAAAGTTAATCTAAAAAAAGTAAAACAATGGGACCTTCCCTGAAAAATGCGAAAGTCCCATTTTTAAAAAGAATCTATTTCTACAATACCGAATTCAAATTCGGTGACATGCAGTAATTACACTTGGCAGGCAGGGTTCTATTTGTGGCACAGTTCTTGCACATCTGCACAGGTGCCATTGGCACATCAGGATTCAACACTGTAGCATTCACCATACCTACAATACTTGGAGGTTCAGGTGCCAGCAGGCATGGCTGGTCTACGAACCGCAGCAGGGCAGTGGAGCGTACCGTAATGCCTGTGTAGGGATACGTGTACCACTGGGGATTGTTCAGTTTGGAATTTAACCTGATAGCTGAGAGGTCGATTGGCACTCCTGATACCTTTCCGCCCAGACCTCTGGGTTTAGGCGCATTGATCCTCTCGCCACGTGTCACAAAGTCCATCCAGTCATTGATATGCAACTCGCCAACCATGGGTCTGTCAAAGGGATGGGTCATAACATAATTCTTGAATCGTTTCTGGAACAGGTCCTGGAACATATCGGCATTGAATCCGTCCCATGTAAGGATCTCTGACATTGCAGAAGCACTGGCACCCGTAGCCACTGAAGCTACATCAAAGGGGTTCTTGATCTTCCCCATTGCCAGTGCAGTACCGAGCGTATCGTACACAGTATTGGATACCGATTCCAAAATAGCCATGCACATATCATCCTTGCAAATATGGAAATAAGAAGGACCGATATGGTGGCCTATGTCACCCACATGGGTCGGCAGCATCACGATATTTGCAGGATGAACCCCTGCATCATAAGCTGCTTC
>JAMJFV010000100.1 GCA_023544495.1 ANME-2 cluster archaeon | reverse complement strand
CAACCGATGGATTCGTTGAGAATGCACTATCTACGGATGTCGTATTCATCGATTCGCTGAAAGTAACGCTTATTTGCGTTGATACCGAGATATTTGCTCCTGTTGGAGTCTTATCAATAATCGATGGTGGAGTCACATCATCTGGATCCTCAGGAATAATAGGAGAGGCAGAATTGAAGAAATAATCGATCAGACCGGTGAAAGCTGGCGCAGAGCTGCCCGCATTCCCTATAAAAGGCCCTACTGAGGTTACTGTTAATGGATGGTTGAAGTTAGCAGCTGTTGTCCAGTCTATACCATCATAGGAATAAGATTGCGTCCACAGATCTCCCTGTCGTTTTACTCTAAGATATAAGGGGTTACCAGGGTCAATTGTAACATCACTCTTCGTAGTGTCAGTTCCACCTGAAATACTTGCTGCATAGACCCTTATATTAGTCCCATCCGTGAAAATATCAAAACGCAAGAATTCGGAATCATTCTCCTGAATGATGACTCCCTGCGTTTGATATTGGGAGGTCAGTTGAGACTCGAACTTCACTTCGATCTCAAAGTCCATGTCACTAACAGATTGCATAATTCGTGGGGCGGCCAGATTGCTGCCATCCCATACATCATGGGAAGTACCAGCAAGTATGCCGATGTTTAACAATGCATCAGAAGTACCGCTCCCTACCATCTCAAATGTGGCATCATTGTTTGGATCAATTTTTGTCCACAATGTTGTATTCAGAGGTGAGGCACTGAAATCATCTGAGATGATGTTTGATGGGGCTGATAACGTAGTAAAGGTCAGATCAGATGTATTTGTATGATTACCCCCTTCATCAGTAGAAGTTATTTGGTAATGATATAAAGTTCCCGGATTCAGACCCGTCAGTGTGATTTCATGAGAAGTAACCAGTGTTGAGTTCACTACACTTCCATGCCCATAATCTTTGCTCGAACCGTAGGCAACTTCGCTCGTCGATAACTTATCAGTGTCCCATCTTATCGTCGCAGAAGATGCATCTGCTATCGTTTCTACATTGCTGATTATGATAGGGCCGGTAGAAAGTGCCGGTGTAATATTGACATCTCCAAAGCTCACATTGGAATAATGACTGGCCAGCAAAGCTGAACCTTGTTTCAATTCTCCTGCCACACCATTACCACTGATCGTCCACTCGAGAGGTTCGGGAGTGCTCTCTTCCCACACTTTGAGGGAATAGTAAGTGTTACCATTGATCGTCTGGGCTCTCATCTTGAACATATAGGTAACGCCAACTTCCAGATGTTTTCCGTTCATATCGTTCGCGATAACCTTCATGTCATTTCCTATAATTTTCAGCCTGTAATCTTTGAGTTGGGAATCCCATATATATACTCCAAGAGCTCCGAGCGGCCACCAACCAGGTCTGGGCTGCGTTCCGTCCCTGTCATAGTGCCCCTGCCACCTCATAATAACACCAAAATTCGGACCGTGGGGCGATGAAGAATCCAATGGTTCATTGATAGTAATTGGCACGGTGATCTCATAATCATCCCAGGTCATATTCCCGACAGCAATCAAACGGTCATACCCGATTACGGAAGGACGGATACTGTTTGGCTCTTTGATCCACAGACCATCGACAACCTGAACAGGATCCTGTATGCTGGTCACACTGCTCCAGTTGATGGAGTAGGTGTCCGGCCATGTATTATTGCAGGAGTAATCGACTGTTACAGTTTCATTCTTAACATTTCCAAAACTATCGGTCGCATTGATGATTACCTGATTATTGCCACAATCTAATTTCGTATGGTCTATTTCAATATTGAAATCACCATTGGATTGCAGGCGCAAACCATCAGGCCCAATAGAAAGGGGTTGAGAAATTCCATTATTTAAGGAATAATTCAACGATGCTATGCCAGACGGATCATGTGTATTACCCAGGATATTTATCCATTGTTGGGGATTACCTATCTGTCCAAATTTCTGGGGAGTTCCATACCAAACAGTGATTGTAGGTGGAGTTGCATCAAGGATAAGCTCTGCTTCATCACTGGTAACGGTTCCGAAGTCATTTGAAACTATACATCTGAATGCAGTTCCATTATCTGATTGTTTTATTAAGGGTGTTGTATAGGATGCATCCGTTGCACCTGAAATGTTCACTCCATCCTTCTGCCACTGATAAGATAACGGTGCAGTACCCGACGCCAATACAGTGAAAGTTGCCGTATCGTCCACTGCGACATTCTGGTTCGCCGGGTGAATTACAATAATTGGGGGATCCTGATCGGTACCATTATCTTCGGGGATGATCGGAGAAGAAGTGTTAAAGAAGTAATCGATCAGACCGGTGAAGGCCGGTGGAGAGCTGCCCGCATTCCCTATAAAAGGCCCTACTGAGGTTACTGTTAATGGATGGCTAAAGTTAGCAGCTTGTACCCAGTTTATACCATTGTAGGAATAGGATTGAATCCACTGATCTTCCTGTTGTTCTACTCTGAGATATAAGGGATTACCAGGGTCAATTGTAACATCACTCTTCTTAGTGGCAGTTCCACCTGAAATACTTGCTGCATAGACCCTTATATCAGTCCCATCTGTGAAAAATTCAAACCGCAAGTAATTGGAATCATCCTGTTGAACAATAACTCCCTGCATTTGGTACCTATCGGTTAGCGGAGACTCAAACTTAACCTCGACATTAATGTCCGAATTGCCGACAGATTGCATAATGCGGGATGCCTTATTATTACCTGCATCATGAGAAGTACCAGCAGGGACAGTGATTGATACCTGATGATTATCTGTTACATTAAGTATTGCATCACCAAGAGGATCAATAAAGGTCCAGATCGATTGGTTAAGTGGAGATGCATAAAAATCATCTGAGATAACAGGTTGAGAAATGTCTGCATTCGTGCTGGAAAGATAAATCAAGTTTGTTAATTCGCCTGAAGCACTAATTACAGCGGTAAATCCAATAAACATAATAAGAACACATAGTGATACAAATAAAAATGGACTATTTTTCGCCTGTTTCTTTTTCATATTCAAATCCCTTTCAATTTTATAAATTGTCATATATTTATCTCCCGAAGTAATTACTCATCTATACTATGCTTTAGTACTTAAATATTTGTGGCCACATTAAAAGATATTATTATAGTTATAAGAATGATAATGATGATGTCATAGCTATTCACACTATCTTGACAGAATAAAAATAAAGGTCCTCGTTACCATCGATTGGGTAAATCCATTTTTTTTCTGGTAACCAGGTAGAGAAGATCGATCTGATGATTTACCTTGACTGAAGTACATGGGTTATAAGTTATAAATACTACTTCAACTATATCTTATCTCGAGAGCTTATTGAAATAAAAAAATTAAAATTCCTTGATGTGATTTTATTGAAAGTAGCAATACTGGCCGGTGGATATGGTACACGTTTAGCAGAAGAGACTGAAATCAGACCAAAGCCCCTGGTAGAAATCGGGGGAAAGCCAATTCTATGGCATATAATGATGCACTATGCTCATTATGGTTTCAATGAATTTGTGATCGCTCTTGGATATAAAGGTGAAGCAATAAAAAAGTATATGGTGGACTTTTGTTCTTTGAATAGTGATCTCACCATTGATCTTAAGTCAGGCAAAATCGAAGTAGAAGATGGATATAAACCGGATTGGAAGGTCAAACTCATTGATACAGGAACAAATACTCAAACCGGAGGCAGGATCAAAAGACTGGCGCCCCACCTGGGTAATGAGACATTCATGTTAACCTGGGGAGATGGTGTCTCTGATGTGGATCTTAACAACCTTCTGGCATTTCATCGTTCCCATGGAAAGTTAGCCACTCTAACAGCAGTACGACCTCAAGCACGATACGGCCATCTAGACATTGAAATGGGTCGGATAGTAGAATTTACCGAAAAGCCACAAACAGGTGAAGGCTGGATAAATGGAGCTTTTTTCGTTCTTGAGCCTGGTGTTTTTGATTATATTGATTGTGATGATACAGTATGGGAGAAAGAGCCACTGGAACGATTGGCTAAAGACGGACAATTAATGGCATATCAGCACTCATCTTTCTGGCAATGTATGGATACATTACGTGAGAAATATATCCTTGAGAAACTCTGGCAAAGTGGGAATGCACCATGGAAAATATGGGAGTGAGAATATGCGGGTATTAGTAACGGGACATAATGGCTATGTGGGTACGGTCATGATGCCCATGTTAATAAAGGCAGGGTATGATGTAACAGGACTCGATACCAACCTGTATGAAGAGTCAACGTATGGTCAGGAAAACGAAACCCTGGATCTTCCTGAAGTAAAAAAAGATATACGGGATATTGAAGCTAATGATTTAAAAGGATTTGATGCTATTATCCACTTAGCCGGTCTATCGAATGACCCGCTGGGTGACCTGAATCCTGATCTAACATTAAAGATCAACTATAAGGCGTCTGTGAGAATTGCAACATTAGCTAAAAAAGTAGGCGTTAAACGTTTTATTTTTTCATCCTCATGCAGTAATTATGGGGCGGGTGTTCAGGATTGGCTGGATGAAAAATCATCCTTTAATCCGGTCACACCCTATGGCACATCTAAGGTTCTGGTTGAACAGGACGTATCTAAACTGGCAGATGATGATTTCAGCCCGACTTTCTTGCGAAGCGGTACTGCATATGGTGTCTCACCACGCCTGCGTTTTGATCTGGTATTGAACAACCTGATAGCATGGGCATTTACCACAGGAAAAGTTTTTCTGAAAAGCGATGGTTCCGCATGGCGTCCTATTGTACATATCCAGGATATGTCCCTTGCTTTTCTATCTGTTCTGGGTGCTCCTCGTGATCTGATCCATAATGAGGCGTTCAATGTCGGTCGCACGGAAGAGAATTATCGTGTACGTGATCTTGCTGAAATTGTTGCAGAAACCGTACCTGGCAGTCGAATAGAGTACTCTGAAGGAGCAGAGCCGGATAAGCGTAATTATCGTGTGATATGTGATAAAATATCTCAGACGCTCCCACAATACAAACCTCGCTGGACTGCAAGACTGGGAGCACAAGAGTTGTACGAGGCGTATAAGAGAACCGGACTGCGTCAGGAGGATTTTGAAGGGCCTCGATACCGTCGCATAGACCACATTAAGCAATTGTTAAGTAGTGGTCGTTTAGATGATACCCTCCGGTGGACAGAAAAAGAATGAAGTCAGGAGAGCTAAATTATGAATCACTCAACATCAACATGTTTTTCCTGCGGAAATAGTGAGCTCAGATCTATCTTAAATTATGGTCAAACCCCTCTTGCAGATCGTCTGCTCACGAAGGAACAGCTGGACGAACCAGAATTGACGGCTCCCCTTGAACTGGTCTTTTGCCCTGACTGCAGGTTAGTGCAAATAACTGAATCTGTGTCTCCGGAAATTCTTTTTTTTAAAGATTACCCATATTTCTCTTCAGTTTCACCGGCATTACTCGAACACTTTCGCAAAAGTGCAATGGCAATAATTCAATCACAAGAACTCAATTCTGATAACCTTGTTATTGAAGCAGCCAGTAATGATGGATACATGCTGAAAAATTTTGTTGAAATGGGTATTCCGGTGCTCGGCATCGACCCCGCTCAAGGGCCGGTCGAAACTGCTCAAAAAGCTGGAATCCAAACCCTTTGTACGTTCTTTGACAGTGATTTAGCAGTTCAATTGAAGAAAGAAGGTCGCATGGCAGACGTTTTCCTTGCCAATAATGTTCTGGCTCATGTTCCGGATCTCAATGGTTTTGTAGAAGGGATACATACACTACTAAAAGATACTGGCGTTGCTGTAATGGAGGTACATTATATCGCTGATCTGGTTGATGACCGGGAATTTGATACTGTGTATCACCAGCATCTATGTTATTTTTCAGTTACTGCATTAGATAATCTGTTTAGAAAGCATGACCTTTTCCTGAATCGGGTTGAACGTATTCCCACATACGGCGGGTCATTGCGTATATTTGTAGAACGTCATGAAAATGTAAGTGAATCTGTACGGTCACTATTGGCAGAAGAGTCAAATAAAGGGGTCGATCAGATCGATTATTATCTGAATTTTGCAAAGCAAGCATATGAAATAAGAGAATCTCTGATCAAGCTTTTGCATGACCTGAAGCAGGATGGTAAGACGATAATAGCATATGGAGCAGCCGCTAAAGCTGCTACATTTTTTAGTTATTGTGGAATCGGGAAGGATCTAATAGATTATATAGTCGACATGAACGAGTTCAAACATGGCCGTCATATGGGTGGCAACCACCTTCCTATATTACCGACATCAAAGTTAATTGAGGATATGCCCGATTATGTTCTACTCCTGGCATGGAATTTTGCAGATGAGATACTCAAACAGCAGGAAGCTTATAGAAAAAAGGGTGGTAAGTTTATTATTCCAATCCCCCAATTAAAGATCGTATAATACTATCCAGGTAATCCTCAGAAATCTTCCTGTCACCAGCTTGGTCCACTCTCCATTGTTGTATCTGTAAAGAGCAATAGTGGTTTCATCAATGTCGTGTTCAATGGTCCACACTTTATCGACCTTGAAACTGATAGTAGTACCTGTGATATTCTTCTTTGTTGCCGATCCATAGTTGAGACTGTCGGATTACCCCTTAAATCCACCCCAAATCCTTCCACCTTTTCATAAATCCCAGGATTTTTCAGAAAAAATCTGATTTTTTCACTAAAAAACCCCTGGCTGCCTGCGAAACCGAACTGGTGATACGTGAACGCAAAATAGACCCGGTAATTTTTTTGGGTCTTAGTTACCGGATTTAGTGTACGTCTTCAGCACAGCCTTGCCAGCTTAAAACGTAGTTATGAAAAATCATCAGAATGTTCATTGAGTGATGGATCTTGGTATGAGCGATTTACACCAGAATTGGTTTGCTTATGAATTATGAAGAAGATGAAATTGAGTTTTGGTTTGCAAGAGATTTACAGGTTCTTCTTGGATATACAGAGTGGCGCAAATTCCAGGGTGTCATAGAAAAAGCAAAAGAATCATGCAAAAAATCGGGAAATGAAATATCAAACCATTTTGTCGATGATGCAAAAAAGTCACAATTGGTTCAGGAGTACAACGGGAGATTGATGACACCATAC